>NZ_JBHWZH010000029.1:0-52563 GCF_042728285.1 Streptomyces sp. NPDC060194
GGACCCGCGGACCCGCGAGATCCGCGGCGCCGACCCTCCCGGAGGGGCCGCCGGGCGGCACGGGGCGCGCGGTGCGCGAGCGGTCGGAACCGGGTGATCCACCTGTACCGAACGGTGCGGTGGCCCTCCGCTTTTGTACAGTTCCGGCCCATGACGTGGTCCCCCGGCGGAGCGATAGCCTGGGCCCGTGATCAGCGCTATACCCCGCGGGTGCGGTGAACCCCCCGCCCGGCGCCCGGAGCGGTCCCCGACCGACCGGGCGGTCGCTGGCACCCGTATCCGGGTCCCCGGGGCCGAAATGGCCGATAACGGCTCGGACGCACATCGTCACGGCATAGCGTCGACCCCGACCGGAGAACCCGCGTCGCGGCGTTACGTCAACATCCCCACTTACGTCACGCAACGGCGCGCGACAGGAGTCAGAGGACATGCAGACCAAGCTGGACGAAGCCAAGGCCGAGCTGCTCGTGAGGGCCGCCCGGGTTGCTGAGAACAGCCCGCTCGGGGGACCTCCCGCGACCGGGCCCGAGCACGGGGCCGGCCAGGACGCCCTGCTCGCGTACATCCAGCGCTACTACAAGCACACGGCGCCCGAGGACCTGGCCGACCGCGACCCGGTCGACGTCTACGGCGCCGCGCTGTCGCACTACCGCCTCGCCGAGAACCGTCCCCAGGGCACCGCGAACGTCCGGGTGCTCACCCCGACGGTCGAGGAGAACGGCTGGTCGAGCAGCCACTCCCTGGTCGAGGTCGTCACCGACGACATGCCCTTCCTGGTCGACTCCGTCACCAACGAGCTCTCCCGCCAGCACCGCGGCATCCACGCGGTGATCCACCCCCAGATCGCCGTCCGTCGCGACGTGGCCGGCCGGCTGATCGAGATCCTGCCCGGCCGGACCGCCGGCGAGGACCTGCCGCAGGACGCGATCGTCGAGTCCTGGATCCACGTCGAGATCGACCGGGAGACCGACCGCGCGGACCTCAAGCAGATCACCGGCGACCTGCTCCGCATCCTGTCCGACGTGCGCGAGGCGGTCGAGGACTGGGGCAAGATGCGCGACTCCGCGCTCCGCATCGCCGACGAGCTGCCGAACGAGCCCACCGCCGACGACCTGCGCGACCAGGAGGTCGAGGAGGCCCGCGCGCTGCTGCACTGGCTGGCCGCCGACCACTTCACCTTCCTCGGCTACCGCGAGTACGAGCTGCGGGAGAACGACGCGCTGACCGCCGTCCCCGGCACCGGACTCGGCATCCTGCGCTCCGACCCCCACCACGGCGGCGACGACGCCCACCCCGTCTCGCCGTCCTTCGAGCGGCTGCCGGCCGACGCCCGCGCGAAGGCCCGCGAGCACAAGCTGCTGGTGCTGACCAAGGCCAACAGCCGGGCCACCGTGCACCGGCCGTCCTACCTCGACTACGTCGGCGTGAAGAAGTTCGACGCGGCCGGCGAGGTGGTCGGCGAGCGCCGGTTCCTCGGTCTCTTCTCGTCCGCCGCGTACACGGAGTCCGTGCGCCGGGTGCCCGTCATCCGCCGCAAGGTCCAGGAGGTGCTCCAGGGCGCCGGCGTCACCGCGCAGAGCCACGACGGGCGCGACCTGCTGCAGATCCTCGAGACGTACCCGCGCGACGAGCTGTTCCAGACGCCCGTCGACGAGCTGCGCACCATCGCGACCAGCGTGATGTACCTCCAGGAGCGCCGCCGGCTGCGGCTGTACCTGCGGCAGGACGAGTACGGCCGCTACTACTCGGCGCTCGTCTACCTGCCGCGCGACCGCTACACCACCGCCGTCCGGCTGAGGATCATCGACATCCTCAAGGAGGAGCTCGGCGGCACCTCCGTCGACTTCACCGCGTGGAACACCGAGTCGATCCTGTCCCGGCTGCACTTCGTGGTCCGCGTGCCGCAGGGCACCCAGCTGCCGCACCTGACCGACGAGGACGCCGACCGGATCGAGGCGCGGCTCGTCGAGGCGTCGCGCTCCTGGGAGGACGGTTTCTCCGAGGCGCTGAACGCCGAGTTCGGCGAGGAGCGCGCGGCGGAGCTGCTGCGCCGCTACGGGCAGTCGTTCCCGGAGGGCTACAAGGCCGACCACACGCCGCGCGCGGCCGTCGCCGACCTGGTCCACCTGGAGCAGCTCGCGCAGGACCGCGAGGACTTCCGCCTCAGCCTCTACGAGCCCGTCGGCGCGCGTCCCGGCGAGCGCCGGTTCAAGATCTACCGCAGCGGCTCCCAGGTCTCGCTCTCGTCCGTGCTGCCCGTGCTGCAGCGGCTGGGCGTCGAGGTCGTCGACGAGCGGCCCTACGAGCTGCGCTGCGCCGACCGCCCGCAGGCCTGGGTCTACGACTTCGGTCTGCGGATGCCGCAGACCGGTGGCAACGACCTCGCCGACGACGCCCGCGAGCGCTTCCAGGACGCCTTCGCGGCCGTCTGGACGGGTCAGGCGGAGAACGACGGCTTCAACGCGCTGGTCCTGCGCGCGGGGCTCGACTGGCGGCAGGCGATGGTGCTCCGCGCCTACGCCAAGTACCTGCGCCAGGCGGGTTCGACGTTCAGCCAGGACTACATGGAGGACACCCTCCGCGACAACGTCCACACCACCCGGCTGCTCGTCTCGCTGTTCGAGGCGCGGATGTCGCCGGCGCGGCAGACCGCGGGCACCGAGCTGACCGACGGCCTCCTGGAGGAGCTGGACGGGGCGCTCGACCAGGTCGCCTCCCTGGACGACGACCGCATCCTGCGGGCCTTCATGACGCTCATCAGGGCCACCCTGCGGACGAGTTACTGGCAGACGGCGAGCGACGGCCGCCCGCACAACTACGTCGCGATGAAGTTCGACCCGCAGGCCATCCCCGACCTGCCCGCGCCGCGCCCGGCGTTCGAGATCTGGGTGTACTCGCCGCGCGTCGAGGGCGTGCACCTGCGGTTCGGGAAGGTCGCCCGCGGCGGGCTGCGCTGGTCGGACCGGCGGGAGGACTTCCGTACGGAGATCCTCGGCCTGGTCAAGGCGCAGATGGTGAAGAACACCGTCATCGTGCCGGTCGGCGCCAAGGGCGGGTTCGTCGCCAAGCAGCTGCCCGACCCGTCGGTGGACCGGGACGCCTGGATGGCGGAGGGCATCGCCTCCTACCGCACGTTCATCTCCGCGCTGCTCGACATCACCGACAACATGGTGGCGGGCGAGGTCGTGCCCCCCAAGGACGTGGTCCGGCACGACGAGGACGACACCTACCTGGTGGTCGCCGCCGACAAGGGCACGGCGACGTTCTCCGACATCGCCAACGAGATCGCCGTCGCCTACGACTTCTGGCTCGGCGACGCGTTCGCCTCCGGCGGCTCGGTGGGCTACGACCACAAGGGCATGGGCATCACCGCCCGCGGCGCCTGGGAGTCCGTCAAGCGGCACTTCAGGGAGCTCGGGCACGACACCCAGAGCGAGGACTTCACCGTCGTCGGCGTCGGCGACATGTCCGGCGACGTGTTCGGCAACGGCATGCTCCTGAGCGAGCACATCAGGCTGGTCGCCGCCTTCGACCACCGGCACATCTTCCTGGACCCGCGGCCCGACGCGGCCGTGTCGTACGCGGAGCGCCGCCGGCTGTTCGAGCTGCCGCGGTCCTCCTGGGAGGACTACGACAAGAGCCTGCTGTCCGCGGGAGGCGGGGTCTTCCCGCGCAGCGCCAAGTCCGTTCCGCTGAACGCCCACATCCGCGAGGCGCTCGGCATCGACGAGTCGGTGAGCAAGGTGACCCCTGCGGACCTGATGCGGGCGATCCTCACGTCCCCCGTCGACCTGCTGTGGAACGGCGGGATCGGGACGTACGTGAAGTCCTCGGTCGAGAGCAACGCGGACGTCGGCGACAAGGCGAACGACGCGATCCGCGTCGACGGCGAGGAGCTGCGGGTCAAGGTCGTCGGCGAGGGCGGCAACCTGGGCTGCACGCAGCTCGGGCGGATCGAGTTCGCGCGGGCCGGCGGGCGGATCAACACCGACGCCATCGACAACAGCGCGGGCGTCGACACCTCGGACCACGAGGTCAACATCAAGATCCTGCTCAACGCTCTGGTGACCGACGGCGACCTGACGGTCAAGCAGCGCAACAAGGTGCTCGCCGAGATGACCGACGAGGTCGGCGCCCTGGTGCTGCGGAACAACTACGCGCAGAACACCGCGCTCGGCAACGGCGTCGCGCAGTCGGCGTCGCTGCTCCACGCGCACCAGCGCTTCATGCGCAAGCTGGCGCGGGACGGGCACCTGGACCGCGCCCTGGAGTTCCTGCCCAACGACCGCCAGGTGCGCGAGCTGCTGGCCGCGGGCAAGGGCCTCAGCCAGCCCGAGCTGGCCGTGCTGCTCGCCTACACCAAGATCACGACGGCGGACGAGCTGATCGGCACGGGGCTGCCGGACGACCCCTACCTGCGCAAGCTGCTGCACGCGTACTTCCCGCGGCAGCTGCGGGAGAACTTCGCCGAGCAGATCGACGCCCACGCGCTGCGCCGCGAGATCGTCACCACCGTCCTGGTCAACGACACCGTCAACGCCGGCGGCTCGACCTTCCTGCACCGGCTGCGGGAGGAGTCGGGGGCGTCCCTGGAGGAGATCGTGCGGGCCCAGCTGGCCGCGCGGGAGATCTTCTGCCTCACCGACGTCTGGGACGCCGTGGAGGCCCTGGACAACGTCGTGGCGGCGGACGTCCAGACCCGGATCCGGCTGCACTCGCGGCGGCTGGTGGAGCGCGGCACGCGGTGGCTGCTCAACAACCGGCCGCAGCCCCTGGAGCTCGCCGGGACGATCGACTTCTTCGCCGAGGGCGTGGCGCAGGTCTGGGACCGGCTGCCGTCGCTCCTGCGCGGGGCGGACCTGGAGTGGTACCAGGGCATCCTGGACGAGCTGACGGACGCCGGGGTGCCCGAGGAGCTGGCGCTGCGGGTGGCGGGCTTCTCCTCCGCCTTCCCGGCGCTCGACATCGTGGCGATCGCCGACCGCACGGCGAAGGACCCGATGGCCGTCGCCGAGGTCTACTACGACCTCGCCGACCGGCTGCGGATCACCCAGCTCATGGACCGCATCATCGAGCTGCCGCGGGCCGACCGCTGGCAGTCGATGGCCCGTGCGGCGATCCGCGAGGACCTGTACGCGGCGCACGCGGCGCTGACCGCCGACGTCCTGTCGGCCGGTGACGACCCGGCCACGCCGGAGCAGCGCTTCAAGGCGTGGGAGGAGGCCAACGCGGCGATCCTGGGCCGGGCCCGGACGACCCTGGAGGAGATCCAGGGCTCGGACGACTTCGACCTGGCGAACCTGTCGGTCGCCATGCGGACGATGCGCACGCTGCTGCGCACGCACGTCTAGGAGACGTCGCCCGTCCGACGCCGTTCCCCGCAGGGGCCCCGACGCAATGCCGTCGGGGCCCCTCGTCGTGCGCCCCGCGCGGCGGATGAAGGAGAGCGGTGACCGTTCTGCGTACCTTTGGGGGAATCTTCCGGTGTGATCGGAAACGGTCCACCCGGGTACGGCTTCGGTGAAGGTCGGTCGGCATGGCACAACAGCAGCAGGATCCGCCGGAAGCGGCGGAAGCGGCGGAAGCGGCGGAAGCGGCGGAAGCGGCGGAAGCGGCAGACGCGGTCCGCGTGGACGGGTTGGGGCGCTCGTGGCGGCAGCGCGCGAGACGGTACAAGGCCGCGTCGCCCCTCCTCCTCGTCCTCCTGGGGGTCGGCTACGCGACCCAGGCGGTCGGGCTGACCGCTGTGAACCGACCCGTCATGGTGAGCGGTGCCCTCCTGGGGGTGCTGGTCGAGCTGCGGATGCTGCGGGCCGCGGGGCTGACCCGGCGGCTCGGCCGCCTGCAGTTCAACGCCCCGCTGCGGCGCCTCCTCGGCGAGGCGCTGCTGATCGGCGGGCTGCTGCGGCTGGACGTCCTGGACGCGGTCGCCGTCGGATGGCTCCTCGCGGCCGTGCTGGGCTGCTGGTCCGCCCACTTCCTGTGCCAGGCGACCGCCGGCCTGGTGCGCCGCAGCCAGCTGCTGCCCCTGGTCACCCGCAACATCGACGCCTCCGCGCTGCGCCTCAGCCCGGCCCCGCACCGGCTCTTCCTCCGCCAGGGCGCCCGGCGGCTCGCCCTCGTCTCAACGGCCGTCACCGTCGCCGTCTGCGCCACGGTCCTCACCGGGCAGGGGCTCTGGGGGACGGCCGTGGCCGCGGTCTGCGCGCTCGGCGTCCTCGGCGGCACGGCCCACCTCGCCGACCGCCTGCGGCCCGCCCGGCGCTGCGCGGACGACCGCGCCGTCCTGGCCTGGTTCGAGGGCTGGCTGGCGGAGTACCGGCCGACGGTCGGCATGTACTTCTCCGGCGGCCGGAGCTCGGCCTACCAGGCCGACATGTGGCTGGGCACGCTCGCGGGCCTCGACGGCAACCCGCTGATCGTGCTGCGGGAGCGCTTCATGGTGCAGCGGCTGGCCGCCACCGGCATCCCCGTGGTGTGCGTCCCGAAGGTCGAGCACCTGATGCTCCTCCAGGAGAGCACGCTGCGCGTGCTGCTCCACCCGGCCAACTCGGGCAAGACCTCCCAGGTGCTGCGCATCCCGACCCTCAAGCACGCGTTCACCAACCACGGCGAGAGCGACAAGCCCTCCTCCTGCAACCCCTACGCCAAGGCCTACGACCAGGTGTGGGTGGCCGGCCCCGCCGCCCGGGAGCGCTACCTCCGGGCCGAGGTCGGCGTCGAGGACCGGGACATCGTGGAGGTCGGCCGGCCGCAGCTGTCGCCGATCGCCCCCTACGCGGGCCCGCCCGCCGCCGACGAGCGCACCACCGTGCTCTACGCGCCCACCTGGGAGGGCTGGACCAGCGACCCCGGCAACACGTCGGTCATCCTGGCGGGGGAGAGCATCGTGTCCGCGCTGCTCGCCGACGAGCGGGTGCGGCTGCTCTACAAGCCCCACCCCATGACCGGCAGCGTGGACCCCCGGGCACGGGCCGCCGACGCGCACATCAGGGCGCTGGTCGCGGCCGCACGGGACCGCGAGCCGGTCCCGCGGGACGAGGCGGCGGAGGAGGCCCTCGCGGCCGCCGGCGAGGCCCTCGCGGCGCTCACCACGACCACCTTCCGGCCCGGCGCGGACGAGGTCGAGCGGATGATGCTCCAGTCGTCGGCCGACCCCGGCCTCGAGGCGGCGGTCGCGGCGGCCCTCGCGGAGTGGGAGCGGGCCTACTGGGCCCTGCAGGGCGGCGCGCACCAGGTGGTCACCCGCAGGCGGCCCACCCTGTACTCGTGCTTCAACCAGGCGCACCTGCTGATCTCCGACGTGTCGTCGGTGGTCACCGACTTCCTGGCCGGCGGCAAGCCCTACGCGGTCGCCAACACCAGCGGTCTCGACGAGGACGCCTTCCGTGCGCAGTTCCCCACCGTCGCCGCGGCCACCGTGCTCGGCCCGGACGCGCGGGAGGTCCCCGAACTGCTCGCCGCGGTGCGCGATCCGGCCGGCGATCCGCTCGCCGCCGCGCGGGCCGCCCTCAGGGAGCGCCTCCTCGGCCCCGACGACCCGCCGTCGGCCGTCCGCTTCAACCGCGCCGCCCTGGCCCTGGCCGCCGCCGCGGAGGCCCGCGACACCCGCCTCACCGCCCGCAACGCGGCCCTCACCCGAGCGGGGTCGCAGCTCGTGGGTCCCTAGTTCCGGGGGGTCCAGCCCGACCAGGCGGACTCGATCATCGCGCGGACGCCGTACTGCGCCTTCCAGCCGAGGGTGGCGGCGACGCGGTCGGCGGAGGCGACCACGCGCGGGGGGTCGCCGGGGCGGCGGTCGGTGACCAGGGGCTCGACGGCGTGGCCGGTGACCTCGGCGATGAGGTCCATCATCTCGCGGACGGACACGCCCTCCCCGCGGCCGATGTTGAGGGTCAGGTCCCCGGCGTCGCCGCCGGCGGCGCTCAGGTGGCGGGCGGCGGCGACATGGGCCCGGGCGATGTCGGAGACGTGGATGTAGTCGCGCACGCAGGTGCCGTCCGGGGTCGGGTAGTCGGCGCCGAAGACGAGCGGCGCCCGACCCGCCGTCAGCTTCTCGAAGACCATGGGGATCAGGTTGAACACACCGGTGTCGGCCAGCTCGGGTGCGGCCGCGCCTGCCACGTTGAAATAACGCAGGTTCGCGGTCGCGACGCCGTACGCCCGGCCGGCCGCCCGGACCAGCCACTCGCCCGTCAGCTTCGTCTCGCCGTACGGGTTGATCGGGAGCGTCGGGGTCTCCTCGGTGACGAGGTCGACGTCGGGGGACCCGTAGACGGCCGCCGAGGAGGAGAAGACGAAGCTCCGCACATCGCCCGCCACCACCGCGTCCAGGAGGCCGCGCAGGCCCTCGACGTTCTCCCGGTAGTAGTGCAGGGGGAGTTCGACGGACTCGCCCACCTGCTTCTTGGCCGCCAGGTGCACCACGCCGGTGACCCCGTGCTCGGCGATCGTGCGGCTCAGGAGGGGGCGGTCCAAGGTCGATCCGGTGACCAGTGGGACGTCCGCCGGAACGCGGTCCGCGCGGCCGGTGGACAGGTCGTCGTAGACCACCGCGCGCTCGCCGGCCCCGGTCATCGCGCGCACGACGTGTGAACCGATGTATCCGGCGCCGCCGGTGATCAGCCAGGTCATGGAGTCCTCTTGTCGCGGGTCGGGTCCGGGGGCCGGCAGGGTGCGTTTCCGGCCATAAGGCATATCAAACCCTACGAATCGTGGAATTCGCCCTCAACGGACCGCAACTGACAGGTGATCCTCCGGTCCCCCGCAGGTCGGGGCCCCTGCCGCCCGCCCGCGCGAACTCCTGCTCACCTCGAACGGGTGACGCCCGGGACCCGGGCGAGCAGCTCGCCGCTCCTCGGCCCCCCGGCCACCACCACCGCCTCCGGGGGCATCCGCTGACGCGGCCCCAGGAGCACCCAGCGCACCTGGTACCGCCGGGCGACGGCGAGCCGCCCGGCGGGCGTGGAGTCCGGCGCCAGATAGGCCCGTACGGCGTCCCGCCGGACCCGGCGCTCCCGTTCGTCGAGCGCGGGATCCGGCCAGACGGGGGCGACCAGGTTCGCGCCGTGGCCCGGCAGCGAGCGCACCGCCCGGTAGCCGTTCGTCAGCACCACGTCGCCCGGCCGCAGATGGCGGGCCGCCCAGTGGTACTCCTCCCAGCGCGGCGGCTGGTCCAGGCCCACGGGGTCGAGCGCCCGGGGGACCACCGCCCCGCCCTGGACGGTCAGGAAGCTCCAGCCGACCGCCGCCGCCGTCACCGCGGCGAGCACGGCCCGTGCGAACGGCCAGGGCCGCGGGCGGGTCAGCTCGACGGCGAGCGCGAGCTGCGGGGCGAGCAGGGCGGTCCCGATCAGCCGCCCGTAGGTGTGGTGGCCGCTCGCCCAGCCGTATGCGACTACCAGGCACGACAGGACGAACAGCAGCACCAGGGGGTCGCGGCGGTCGCGCCGCCACCGGGCGGCGAGCACGGGGACGCCGACCAGCGCCAGGCAGACCGCCTCCGGGAGCTTGGTCCACAGCGCCTTGTGGATCGCGTCCACCCCGGAGTCGCCGACCAGCTCCCAGACGTGGAAGTACGGCCAGCACACGGCCACCAGGAGGGCCGCTCCCAGGCTGACCAGCCATCCGGGACGGCGGACGGCCCGGTGGCCGACGATCAGCGAGACGACGCCGACCGCCGCCCCCAGGGACGTGATCGGGTGCACCAGGATCGTCAGGCCCCCCAGGAGGCCGACGCCCGCGTACGCCCACGGGCCGGTGCCGTCGCCCGCCGCGCGGGCGGTCGACGCCCAGAGGTGGAGGGTCAGCCCCAGGGCGAACGTCGACGGGTACCCGAGATGGCCGGTCAGCGACATCAGCCCGGTGAAGCCGCTCCACCACATCATCTCTGTGCCCCAGAGCAGCACCATGAGCACCAGCGCGGCGACCGGCGCCCACGGCCGCGGGGTGAGCGTCCTGGTGAAGCGCCCCAGTCCCGTGAGGAGCACCAGGAGGTTCACCGGCGCCGACAGCCGCACCACGAACCAGCCGGGCAGGTCGGTCAGCCGGGCCGCCGCCCCCTGGAGGAGCGCGTACGGCGAGTAGTACGGGCTGCCCGCGCCCGGCAGGTCCGCCATGGGGTGGCTCGGATCGAGCAGGTCCGCCTTCAGGCGCTCGACGACCGCCGCGTGCTGCCCGAAGTCGCAGCACATCGGGATCCGCCAGGCGGCCAGGGTCAGCAGCAGCCAGGCGAGCGTCCCGACGGCCAGGTACGGGGTGATCCGCGGCCGCCGCGGCTCCCGCACGGGGGATGGGTCGACGGGCCGCGACGGCCGGGGGACGGCGAGGGTCTCTTCGGTGGGCACGCGGACATGCGTTCCGCGGCCGCGCCCCTGCCGACCAGCCGTCACCCGCCTGGCGGGACGCCCCTCACCGCAGCAGCCGGTCCGCGACGCGCGCGCTCGCCTTCCCGTCGTCGAGGTCGCCGTAGGCGTCCCGGAACGCCTCGTAGGCGTCCGCGTGGCGGGCCGCGATGCCGTCCAGGTCGCGCAGCGCCTCGACGACCTCCTCCGTGCCGTGCAGCAGCGGCCCCGGGGCGTGCGCCTCGAAGTCCAGGTAGAAGCCGCGGACGGTGTCCCGGTAGTGCTCCAGGTCCGGGGTGTGGAAGAGCATCGGCCGCCCGGTGAGCGCGAAGTCGAACATGAGCGCCGAGTAGTCCGTGATCAGCACGTCCGCGATCAGGAGGAGTTCCCCCACCCGGGGGCGCGCGGTCACGTCCCGCACGCCCCGTGCGGTGTTGGTGGTCAGCGGGTGCCGGCGGAGCAGCAGGACGTGGTCGTCGCCGAGGGCCCGCCGTACCGCGGCGGGGTCGAGCAGCGGCTCGTACCGGTAGTGGCCCGGCGTGTAGGCCAGGTGGTCGCGGAAGGTGGGCGCGTAGAGCACGACACGCCGGCCGGGCTCGATGCCCAGTTCCGCGCGGACCCGGGCGGCCGTCTCGGCGCGGTCGCCCGCGAAGAGCACGTCGTTGCGCGGCGAGCCCGCCTCCAGGACCTCGCCGGAGTAGGACAGCGCCCGCCGCAGGTGCGGCGTCGAGAAGGTGTTGGGGGAGACCAGGACGTCCCACTGCCGGGCCAGGCGCGGCAGGGCGTCGAGGTGGTGGTGGTCGGCGTACAGGCTGTCGGTGAGGTCGGCTCCGATCCGCTTGAGCGGCGCGCCGTTCCACGTCTGCACGACCGTCTGCCCGTCCCGCCGCTCGAAGAAGTCGGGCAGGTGCCGGTCGGTGACGATCCGCCGGGAGCGGGCCAGCGCCTCGTACCACTGCGCGCTGTGCTCGCGCACGCCCCGCGCGGTGGCCGGGGCGGGCGGCAGGCCGTCCCGCTCGACCCACAGGTGCTCCACGTCCGCGCCGCGCCGCACCAGCTCCTCGTGGACGGCCAGGGGCGAGTCGCCGTCCAGGTACAGCACGGTGTCCAGGAGGGGCTGCGCGCGGTGGCGCGGGAGATGCGTCGTGCGCAACCGGTGCCGGCGGTAGGCGCCCCGCTCGGCGGGGGCGAGCGGCGACCCGGAGTCGACCACCAACCGGTCGCCGTACCGCCGGTCGACGGCGAACGTCCGCCCGCCCGCCTCCCTGGAGAGCGGCAGCGCGGCGGAGACGCCGGCGAGCAGGCGGACGGGGACGTCGTCCAGGAAGACGTACCAACGGCCCTCCCTGAGAGGCGGGTCCGCCGGGGAGAGCACGGCCCGGAAGCGGCCCTTGTCCCACCGCACTGGGGCGGTCGCCTCCTCGTGGCGGGCGCTGTGCCGCAGCGTCAGGAGCGCGTCGCCGGTGTCGGGGGCCGATCCCGCGAGCACGATCCGCTCGCCGTCCCACTCGACGCGGTCGACGACCGGCTGCCGGGTCGTCTCCACCACCAGCCGCCCGAGGTGGTCGGCGGCGGCGCAGACGCCCGCCGCGCCGTAGTGGCCGGGCGGCAGGT
Organism: Streptomyces sp. NPDC060194; assembly: GCF_042728285.1. Lineage (NCBI taxonomy): Bacteria > Bacillati > Actinomycetota > Actinomycetes > Kitasatosporales > Streptomycetaceae > Streptomyces > Streptomyces sp. NPDC060194. The sequence continues at coordinate 11,958 of NZ_JBHWZH010000029.1, forward strand.
CGAGGACCGCGGCGAGCGGGTGCGGCCGGCCCCCGGGCAGGACCAGGTCCGCCGTCCAGCGGGCGGAGTGCTCCGGCTCGACCCCCTTGGGCGCGCGGTGGGCCGGCGGCGGGACGGACTCCAGGTCGGCGAGCGGGACGCGGACGGTGAAGCGCCCGTCCGGCAGCCGCTCGACGGGGTTCTCCGACGTGCGGCCGTCGCGGGTCAGGCGCAGTGCGGTGGGGGCGAGCCCGTCCCGCAGCTCCCCGCCGAGCTCCAGCCACGGCCCGCCGGACTCCGACGCCTCGACGAGCCGGTGCGTGTCGACGCGGGCCGACCAGGTCTCCACCCGCAGGGCGAGCCGGCCGTCGAGGTGGAGGACGGCCAGCCGCCTGCCGTCGCCGAGTTCGCGCACCGAGGGCTGGGCGGCGGACACCTCCACCGCCCGCACGGCCGCGCGGCGCACGCTTCCCCGCCCTGCCGTCACGATGCCGACCGTCCAGGTGCCGGGACCGAGCTTCGCGGGGTCGACGGTCATCTCGAAGCCGGAGCCGTCGTAGGAGTGCAGCCGCTGGCCCGAGTCGGCGGTCGCCCGGCGGGAGGCGGTGCGGCGGGTGGGAACCGGGCGCACCTGCCGTCCGTTCTTCAGGAGACCGGACTTCAGGACCTGGCGGGGGGAGGCGGTGGCGACGTTGCGGACGTAGGCGTGGCCGATGAGCCGCAGCAGGCCGTCCTCGCCCCAGGCCGCCTCTTCGAGCCGGGCCACGACCGGGAGTTCGGACGGGCCGAGCCGCGCCAGCCGGCCGGGCACGCGGACGTACCCCCCGTCCGCGGTCGGGTAGCGGGCGGAGCGCCGCAGCCGCCCCTCGACGTCGAACACCGCCTTGCCGTTGTCGCGTTCGAAGGCGAGCACCTCGATGAGGTCCTCCAGCCTGCCCTCGCGCACCAGGTGCCACTTGATCCGCAGGTCCGCCGGCAGCCGCTCCAGGACCGAGGGGTCCGCCCGGACGACGAACGCGGCCGCGTTCCGCATGAAGGCGGCCCGGTAGGCGGGCCCGCCCTGCGGCAGCCCCTCCAGGAAGTACACGAAGTCGTCGCGCAGGCAGGACAGGTCGTACGCGGGCCGCTGCTCGGGCCGCGCCCCGGCGAGGAACGAGCTGACGTACGCGCAGGCCGCGATCCGGTCGGTGACGCCCCGGACGTCGGTGCGGCGGCGGGTGATGGACCCCTCGCGCACCCGCCAGTAGTAGACGTGCCCGGTCAGCACGTCGACCTGCTCGGCCAGGTAGTGCGCCGGGATCATCACCGGGGTGTCCTCGTAGAGCTTGCCCTCGGGGAACGTGAAGGCGTGCCGGTCCCAGAACGAGCGGCGGAACACCTTGTTCCACGCCACCCGGTCGGAGAGCAGCTCGGGATCGCGGGTGATGTGCGTCCGCTCCCGGTCGCGGACGAGCCAGCGGTACTGCCAGGCCTGCTGCCGGCCCTGCTCGTTGAGGCGCCAGACGTTGCCGCTCGCGAAGTCGGAGCCGGTCCGCTCCAGGGAGCCGGTCATCCGCGCGTAGGCGTCGGGCGGCACCACGTCGTCGCTGTCGACGAAGGCCAGGAACTCGGCGTCCGGGTCGGCCTCCCGCACCCCGGTGTTGCGGGCGGCGCTCAGCCCGCCGTTGGGCCGGCGGACGTGGCGGAAACGGGGGTCGCGTGCGGCGAAGTCCCGGGCGATCGCCGTGCTCCCGTCCGTCGAGCCGTCGTCCACCATGAGCACCTCGAGCGAGCGGAAACTCTGGTCCGCGAGGGACCGAAGGCACTCCTCCAGGTACTCCTCGACGTTGTACACGGGGACGACGACGCTCAGACGTGGCTTCACGCCCTCCTCAACCATCGTGGCGTGCACCGGTCACCCGCGCTGCGCCGAACGGGTGACGCGATGACCCGACCGCGTCACGGTTTCACTACGCTCGGTCACCATGCCCCGCTTCAGCGTCATCGTCCCCGTGCACCGCGTCCAGGGCTACCTGCGCGCCTGCCTGGAGTCCGTGCTCACCCAGTCCCTCCGGGACGTCGAACTGATCGTCGTGGACGACGCCTCGCCCGACGGCAGCGGGGCGATCGCCGCCGAGTTCGCCGCCCGGGACAGCCGGGTCCGGGTGCTGACCCACGACCTCCCGCTCGGCACGGGCGCCGCCCGCAACGCCGGCGCCGACCGGGCCAGGGGCGACTACCTGCTCTTCCTCGACGGCGACGACCTGCTGCTGCCCGGCGCGCTCCGGGCGATCGCCGACCGGCTGGCCGCGGCGGGCGACCCCGGGCCCGACGTCCTCCTCTTCGGTCACGACCGCGTCGACTGGCGCGACGACACCGCCGCCCGGCCCGGCGGCGACGACCTCGGCCCCGGAGCCGACCCGCTCGCCGTCACCGTCGCCGCCTGGAACCGGGTCCTGCGCCGCGCGTTCTTCACCGGACACGACCTGCACTTCACCAGCGGCCCCTACGAGGACGTCCTCCCCGTCCAGCGGGCCACCCTGCTCGCCGGCGACCGGGTAGCCACCCTGGACCGGGCCTGCGTGCGCTGGCGCGAGCGGCGCAGCGGGGCCGCCGCCGCCCGCCCCGGCCGGCACCACTTCGCCGTGATCGAGGCCTACCGCCGCCTCCTCGACCAGGAGCCCGCCGCCCGCGACCGGCTCGTCCCGCCCATGCTCGACCACCTGCGGCAGGTGCTCACCGACCGCGTCCCCGAAGCGGACCGCGCCGCCTTCCTCAAGGAGGCGCGGACGCTGGGCCCCCTGACGTACACCCGCCCCGCGCGCGTCGCCCCGCTCGCCGGCCGGGCGAAAAGGAGGCTGCGCACCGCGGTGATGCGCGCCGCCTACCGCACCGACCTGCGCACCTCCGGCCTCGATGCGAACCTCGCCGTCTACGGCGCCTACTGGAACCGCGGTGTCGCCTGCAACCCCGCCGCCGTGTACGCCAAGGCCGCCGAACTGGCCCCGCACATCCGGGGCGTCTGGGTGGTGAGCAGCCGCCACCGCGACCGGGTCCCCGAAGGCGTCCCGTACGTGATCGAGGGCTCACGGGCCTACTGGCGGACGATGGCCCGCGCCACCTATCTCGTGAACAACTCCAGCTTCCCCGGCGGCTTCACCAAACGGCCGGGCCAGACCTACCTCCAGACCCACCACGGCACCCCCCTCAAGACCATGGGCGTGGAGCAGCGCCGCTACCCGGCGACCACCCACGGATTCCACCTCGCCAAGGTCATGCGCCACGTCGACCAGTGGGACTTCTCGCTCTCCTCCAACCCGCACTCCACCGAGACCTGGGACCGCGTCTACCCCTCGGCCGCCTACCGCCACCTCGAACTCGGCTATCCGCGCAACGACGTCTTCCTCACCGCGACCCCCGCCGACACCGCCCGCGTCCGGGCGCGGCTCGGCATCCCCGAGGGCCGTACCGTCCTGCTCTACGCCCCCACCCACCGCGACTACCAGAAGGGCTTCACCCCCCGCCTCGACCTGCACCGGTTCGCCCGCGACCTGGGCGACGAGCACGTCCTGCTGCTGCGCGCTCACTACTTCTACACCGGCCGGCCCCACGAGGTTCCACCGAACGTCGTCGACGTCTCCGACCACCCCTCGGCCGAGGAACTCTGCCTGGCCGCCGACGCCTTGGTCACCGACTACTCGTCCCTGATGTTCGACTACGCCTGCCTCGACCGACCGATCATCACCTACGCCCCCGACTGGCCGGCCTACCGCGCCGCCCGCGGCACCTACTTCGACCTGCTCTCCGGCCGCCCCGGCGACACCCCCGGCGCCGTCGCCACCACCGAGGACGACCTCCTGTCCGTCCTCCGCGAGAACCCCGACACGAGCGCGCTCCGGGCCGCCTTCCGGGAGCGCTTCTGCCCCTGGGACGACGGCCACGCGGCCGAACGCGTCGTGCGGCGGTTCTTCCTGGGGGAGCCCGTGAGCCCGCCAGGCCGGTGAGCCCCCCCCAAGGCCCTTGACCCCCCGGGCCCGTGAGTCCCCCAGGACCTCCTGACTCAGTCCCGCCACTCCAGCATCCGGTCGACGACCCTGCGCGCCGCCTGCCCGTCGTCCAGGTCGCAGAAGGTGTCGGTGAACCGCGTGTACCGCTCCTTGTGCGCCTTCGCCACCGCGTCGATGTCCTCGACCGCGTCGAGGACCTCCTCGGTGGTGAACAGCAGCGGGCCGGGCGCGTTCTCCTCGAAGTCGAAGTAGAAGCCGCGCAGGGTGTCGCGGTAGTGCTCCAGGTCGTGCGTGAAGAACAGCATCGGCCGCCCGGTGTGCGCGAAGTCGAACATCACCGAGGAGTAGTCCGTGATCAGGATGTCGCTGACCATGTACAGGTCGGCGATGTCCGGGTACTCCGACACGTCCCGCACGAAGCCCTGCCCCGCGCCCGGGATGCTGTCGACGACGTTGGAGTGCCGTCGGATCAGCAGCACGTGGTCGTCGCCCAGCCGGGCGCGGGCCTGCTCCAGGTCGAGCGCCAGCTGCATCTTGAAGTTGCCGCCGCCGTGGGTGAGGTCGTCCCGCCAGGTCGGCGCGTAGAGGATCACCTTCTTGTCCTCGGGCAGGTCGAGCTCCTCGCGGATCGCCGCGATCCGGTGCGGCAGGTCGTCGGCGTAGAAGCAGTCGTTGCGCGGGTAGCCCGACTCCAGGATCGTGCCCTCGTACTTGAACGCCCGCCGCAGGATCGGGGTGCTGAAGCGGTTCGCGGAGACCAGCACCGACCAGTTCCGCGCCTCCCGGGAGATGCGGTTCTTGTACTCGGCGTCGAAGTACGTGGTCTCGATGTCGTGGCCGATCTTCTTCAGCATCGTGCCGTGCCAGGTCTGCACGACGACCTGTCCGGGCCGCCGCTCGAACCAGTCGGGCAGGTGGGCGTTGGTGACGACGTACTTCGCCGTCGCCAGCGCCTCGTACCACTGCCTGCTCCACAGGGCGACCGCGCGGACGTGCGGCGGCAGGGCGACCTGGCCGTCCCTGACCACCCAGAGGTGCTCCAGGCCCGGCTCCCGCGCGCGCAGCTCCTCGTGGACGGCCCGGGGGCTGTCGGAGAACTGCTTGCCGTTGTAGCTCACGAACAGCGCGGTCTCCCGCAGCGGCGCGGTGCGGCGGAGGGGCCCGTAGACGTCCTGGCGCAGCCGCAGCTGGTGGTACAGGCCGCGCTCGCCGCCGGGGATGCCGGAGTGGCAGTTCAGGTGCAGGGTGTCGTGCCAGTGCGCCTCGGCGGTGTACGCGCGGCCGCCGGTCGCGACCCGGCCGGGCATGGCGTCGGCGGCCAGGCGGTCGATCTTCACGGGCATGTCCGCCGGGGGCGCGACGGCCCCGGCCTCCTCGCCCGCCGCGGTGACCTCGGCGGCTTCGTCGGAGAGCCGCACCCAGAACTTCCACAGCCCCGACTTCAGCGGCAGCGTCCCGGAGACCGACGGCATCGCCGCCGGGGTCAGCCGGGTGGCGAACCGGCCCGCGCCGTCGACGTCGAGGACGCTCGTCTTCTCCTCGGTGCGCGTGGTGCTGCGCACGACCAGGGTGTGCGCCCCCGCGGGGGCGGCGATGCGGCCGGTCAGCTCCAGGCCGCCGTCCGCGTCCCAGGCGAGCGACGTGACCACGGCGTGCGGGCGGCGCGCCCACACCTTCAGGTAGCCGTTGTGACCGGACGTCAGGGCCGCCTCGCCGCCCGCGCAGGGCACCTCCAGGTCGGCGATGCCGTCGGCGACGACCAGGGGGTAGCGGTGGTCGCGCCCGTCGTCGTCGCGGACGTGCAGGGCCGTCGCCCAGCACAGCCCCGCGCCGCGCGCGTGGCGGCCGGCCGGCGACTCCTCGTCGACGAGGTGCCCGGCCACCGCGCTCACCGGCAGGTCCACGTGGAGGACGCGGTCGCCGTCGCGGTGCGCGGGCAGCACCAGGTCCGTCTCCAGGGACTCGCAGGACAGCCGTACGGTCGCGGCCCCGTCGGCGGGTGCGTCGGGGGCGTCGCCGCGCAGCGCGACCGTCAGGCGCACCCGGTCGCCGTCCACCTCGTGCGCGGTGACCAGGGCGCGGACCTTCTCCACCCGCAGCTCCAGGCGCCGCCCGTGGACGAACGGCAGCACGCGGACGTCTTTGTCGACCCACCGGTAGGGCGGGTGCGCGGCCGGATGCCAGCGGTTGTCGGTCTGCAGGGGGCCGCGCCGCGCCGCGCCCGGGGCGACCACGCACATCCCCAGGCACCAGACGCCCTCGGTCCAGCGGCCCTTGGTGCGGAGCATCCGCGGATCGAGGACCGCCTCGAAACCGGCCCAGTCGTAGCGGTGGCTGACGCCGCCGGAGGTCGCCGTGCGCTCGGGGCTCGGCGTCTGCCGGACGGGGACCGGGAGCGGGATCCGCGAGCCCCTGGCGTGCACGTAGGCGATCTTCCGCTGGCTGCGGGGCGAGACGGCGTCGAGCATGGAGATCCAGCTGTCGCCGGTGATCCGCAGCCTGCCCCTGTCCCAGCAGACCTCCGACACCGCGTTCTTGAACAGCAGCTCGCGGCCCAGCTTGGTGAGGTGGCGGGGGATCTCGGTGCCGGGGGGCAGCTCCGGGTAGCCGACCCGCCGCACCCACCGCCCGCTGATGGTCACCGGCACCTGCTCGGCCTCCGCCCGCAGCGAGGCGAGCACCCCCTCCAGGTCCCGTCGGCGCACCAGCGCCCACTGGACGCGCTGCCGCAGCGACAGGGCGCGCAGCAGCTCGGGGCCCGTCTGGTCGAGGAAGGTGTTGGCGACGTCCATGAACGCCCGCCGGTAGTCGTCCTCGGCGCCCGCCAGGAGCTTGAGGTGGGTGCGCAGGTCGTCGCGCAGGACGCTCAGGTCGTAGGCGTGCTTCTCGGCGGGGAAGCGGTCGCCCAGGAACCGGCTGACGGCGGTCACCGCGGCGCCCCGCCCCTGGATCGAGGCGGGCTCCGAGCGCCGCTGGGTGATCGACTTCTCGGCGGTCGCCGGGCGCATCCGCCAGAGGTAGACGGGCTCGGCGACGATGTCGACGGCCTCGGCCAGATGGTGGGCGGGCAGCACGACCGGGATGTCCTCGTGCAGCACCCCGACCGGGAAGCTGAAGGAGTGCGCCTCCCAGAAGCTCCTGCGGAACAGCTTGTTGCACGCGATCCGGTCGGACACCAGCCGCGGCAGCCGGGTGATGTGGGTGCGCGGCCGGTCGTGCCCCGCCAGGATCCTCAGCATCGGCACCTGCCAGGTGCGCACGGCGTTGACGTGGTGCACGTTCCCGGTGGCGAAGTCCGACCCGGACTCCTCCAGGGACCCGAGCAGCAGCTCGAAGGCCCGCTCGGTCAGCAGGTCGTCGCTGTCGACGAACATCAGGAACTCGCTGTCCGCCGCCATCTGCGCCACGCCGGCGTTCCGGGCCGCTCCGAGTCCGGCGTTCGCCTGCCGCACCAGGGTGAACCGGTGGTCGTCGCGGGCGAACGCCTCGGCGATGTCCGCCGAGGCGTCGGTGGACCCGTCGTCGACCATGACGACCTCGAAGTCGTCGAAGCTCTGGACGGCCAGCGACGTCAGGCAGTCGAACAGGTAGGGCTCGACGTTGTGGACGGGGACGATGGCGCTGATCTTGGGCATGGGGGACTCCGTGTCGTGAGGAGCGGCGGGAGGCGGTCCGGGCCGCCGCGCCCCGGGCGGGGTACGGCGGCCCGGGCGGGGTCACGACTCCAGTTGGAGCGAGCGCGGGGAGGCCTCCGGGGCCCGGCCCGCCGGGGCGGGCGCGGCGGGCCGGCGCTCGGCCATCGGCAGCGGGGCGGGCGCGCCGCCCGTCTCGCCGAGGAAGACGCGGCGCACCACGCGCTCGGCGGCGTGCCCGTCGTCGTACGGGCAGAAGCGGGCCCGGAAGGCGGCGCGGAGCTGGGCGGAGCGGGAACCGCGCCAGTGGCCGGTGGCGAAGATGTCGATCAGCTCGTCCTCGGTGGCGGCGACCGGGCCCGGCGGGAAGGCCCGGACGTCGAAGTACGTGCCCCGGGCGGCCTCGAAGGCCTCGGGGTCGTCGGCGTGGACGACGAGCGGCCGGTCGAGGTTGGCGTAGTCGAACATCAGGGACGAGTAGTCGGTGACCAGGGCGTCGGAGGCGAGCGCGAGCTGTTCGATGCCGGGGTGCGCGGAGACGTCGATCACCCTGGGGTGCGGATCGCCCTGCCACGGCGCGGTCAGGGGGTGGGCGCGGGACAGCAGCACGTAGGACGGGCCGAGCTCCCGGGCGACCCTGGCCAGGTCGACGCGGGGCCCCTGGGTGCGCCGGTAGTCGCGGAAGGTGGGTGCGTAGAGGATCGCGGTCGCCCCCTCGGGGACGCCGATCAGCTCGCGGTGGCGGGCGACGTCCTCGGCGGTCGCCCGCTGGTAGACGTCGTTGCGCGGGTAGCCGTACTCCAGGGTGGTGTAGCCGGCCGGGTAGACGCGCTCCCAGGTGAGCGTCGAGTGCCGGTTGGCGGAGACGACGTAGTCCCACTTGTCGACGTTGCGCAGCAGGCCCTCGAAGTCCGTGGTGGCGCCGGCGGCCGGGTGCTCCTGGAGGTCCAGGCCCATCGTCTTCAGCGGGGTGCCGTGCTGGGTCTGCAGCAGGACCTGGCCGCGCCGCTTGCGCAGCCGACGGTCGAAGTTCACGTTGTTGACCAGGTAGCGGGCCCGCGCGAGGGCGGTCCAGTACGCGGCCGTGCCGGGCGTCAGCCGGCGGGTCCCGGGCGGCACGGTGTGGGTGTACGCGGGGTCCGCGATCCACGCGGTGCGCAGACCGGGCACGAGGTCCCGCGCGGCGGACTCGATCGCGGCCGGGTTGCAGGCGTAACCACGGTGCCAGGAGGCGGCGAAGACGGCGAGGTCCGGGTCGACGGGGCGCAGGCACTGCAGCCGGTAGTGCGCCTGCAGGAGCGCCCCCCGCGCCCGGCGCCCGGCCACCGCGAAGGCCCGCAGCCCGCGGCGGCGGGCCTGGCGGACCTTCGCCAGGGCGCGGTACGACCGGTGCGCGCCCAGCCGCACCAGGGCGTGCCGGGCGCGCTGCGGAGCCCCCACGCTCCCGCCCGTCACGCGGTAGCGGGCGTAGTGGGCGCGGGCCCGGCGGAAGAACTCCGCCCGGCTGTCGCGGGGGAGCCGGCCCGGCGTGGTGTAGACGGCGCAGAGGTGGTCGACCATCCGCCGGAAGATCAGCCACCGCCAGGACGCGTCGAGTTCGGGCCGCGCGTCCAGGAACGCGAACACCCGGTCGTACTGGTCGAAGACGTCGAAGTGCCGGCGGCTGGTGGTCTGCAGGATGTTGCCGCGGCGGCGCTGGCGGTAGTGGACGCAGACCCGGTCCAGGGTGCTGATCGACCCGGCGGCCAGCAGCGCCGGGTACGTCCAGGGCGTGTCCTCGTAGTAGCCCGGCGGGAACTGGAAGCCCTCGCGCTCGACGAACTCCCGCCGGTAGGCCTTGTTCCAGACCACCATCAGCAGGCGCAGCAGGTCCGGCCGCTCGGCGAGGGTGAACGTGGCGGGGCCCTCCTGGCTGAGCAGCAGCGCCCGCTGGTTGCGGGCCACGTCGCCGTTCCAGTAGGTGCGGGCGTAGTCGAGGACGAGGACGTCCGGTTCGTCGCAATCCTTGAGGCGGTCCGCGACGGCCTGCAGGGCGCCCGGGGTGAAGGTGTCGTCGCCGTCCAGGAAGAGGACGTAGTCGCCGCGCGCGCGGGCCAGACCGGCGTTGCGGGCGGGGCCGAGGCCGACGTTGTCGGGCAGGTGGACCGGCTTCACGCGCGGGTCGCGGGCCGCGTACTCGTCGAGGATCGCGCCGCAGGCGTCGGGGGAGGCGTCGTCCACCACGACGACCTCCAGGTCGGTGTACGACTGGCCGAGGACGGAGTCGAGGCAGGCGTGCAGATACGCCTGCACCCTGTACGTGGGGACGATCACGCTGAACCGGGGCACGTCGCATCCAGAGGTCGGCACGGGCGGACTGCCCTGGAACGCCGGAAGCGGGCGCCGGGTTACGCGTGTTGTGTCGTTCGGGGGACATGCGGCGGCGGACGGCCCAAAGGGGCAGGACCGCCCGCCGCGTGTGGTAAGGAACCGCTTCGGCCCGCCTACTTGACGGCCCCCGCCATCACCCCCGCCACGAACTGCCGCTGGAACGCGAAGAACACGATCAGCGGGATGACCATCGAGATGAACGCGCCCGGCGCGAGGATCTCGATGTTGCCGCCGAACTGCCGCACCTGGGACTGCAGGGCGACGGTCAGCGGCTGCGAGTCGGTGTCGGAGAAGACCAGCGCGACCAGCATGTCGTTCCACACCCACAGGAACTGGAAGATGCCGAGCGAGGCCAGCGCGGGCGCGGCGAGCGGCAGGACGACCGTCGCGAACAGCCGCCCCTCTCCCGCCCCGTCGAGCCGGGCCGCCTCCAGGAGCTCGCGGGGGATCTCCGCGAAGAAGTTGCGCAGCAGGAAGATCGCGAACGGCAGCCCGAACCCGACGTGGAAGAGCACCACGCCGACGACGTCGCCGAAGATCCCGAGCGTCCCGAACAGGTCGGACAGCGGGATCAGCGCCACCTGCACCGGCACCACGAGCAGCGCCACCACCCCGACGAACCACCAGTCGCGGCCGGGGAACTCCATCCAGGCGAACGCGTACCCGGCCATCGCCCCGATCACCACCGTGAGCAGGGTGGCCGGGACGGTGATCAGGACGGTGTTCCACAGCGCGCCGGTGATCTCGTCGCGCTGCAGCAGCGACTCGTAGCTCGCCGCGGTGAGCTGCGCGGGGGCGGTGAGGACCTTCCACCAGCCGCTGGTGGCGATGTCGGTCGGCGAGCGGAACGACGACACCAGGAGGCCGACGGTCGGCATCAGCCAGAACAGCGCCACCACGACCAGGAAGACCCGCACCGCGCCCCCGGCCACCCCGGAGGCGATCCGGGCGGCCGCCGAGCGCGGTTTCCGCGCGGGCCCCGGCGCCGGCGCGGGCGGTTCGGAGCGCGACGGTTCCGTCGCCACGGTGCTCATCGTCGGCGCTCCTTCCGCAGGCGGCGGATGTTGGCGATCATCACCGGCAGGACGAGCACGAGCAGCAGGATGCCGATCGCGCTGCCCAGCCCGTAGTTGTCGCCGTCGAGGTAGCGGAACATCTGCAGGGCGAGCACGTTCGCCTCGTCCTGGGTGGGCTGCGGGGCGATGATGTAGATCAGGTCGAAGACCTTCATCACGTTGATGACCAGCGTGATCAGCACGACGCTGAGGACCGGCGCGAGGACCGGGACGGTGATCCTGCGGAACACCTGCCACTCGTTGGCCCCGTCGACCCGGGCGGCCTCCAGGAGGTTGCGGTCCACCCCGGCGAGCCCCGCGGCGATGAGGACCATCGCGAAGCCGGCCCACATCCACACGTAGGAGCCGATCACGGACGGCGTGATGAGGGTGGGACCGAGCCACTCGATCCCGTTGTACGGGGCCGCGAAGTTCGACGCCGGCAAGCGCAGTTGCGCGCCTGCCGCGTCCGCCGGAAGGGTGAACGTGCCGTCGGCCTCGCTGCTCGTGGTGGCGACGACCTCCCCGTCGCGCACGGCCTCGACCTTCACCCCCTCCAGGGCCTTCTCCCGCTCGTCGACCTGCCCCTTCTCACCGCCGCCGCCGAGCCGGAAGTCCAGCCAGACCGTCCCGGTGACCTCGTCGCCCGACGGTTCGGCGGCCTTGGCGTCGCCCGGATCGCCCGGCACCTTGTTCGGGGCGATGCCGACCAGCGGCAGCAGGACGGGCGTGCCGGGCTCGGCGGACGCCCCGGTCGTGAAGGCGCCGCCGCCCGACGCTTTCAGGTCGCTCTGGCCCTGCGGGCGGGCCTTGGGGTAGACGGAGGAGTCGGCGAAGGTGTCGTGCACGCCGACGACCACCGCGTTGGCGACGCCCTGTTCGGGCGCCTGCTCGTAGACGAGGCGGAAGATGATCCCGGCGGCGAGCATCGAGATCGCCATCGGCATGAAGACGATCAGCTTGAACGCCGTCCCCCAGCGCACCCGTTCGGTGAGCACCGCGAAGATCAGTCCGAGGGCGGTGCACAGCGCGGGCGCCACCGCCACCCAGATCGCGGTGTTGCGGACGGCGGTGAGGGTCGCGTCGTCGCTGAAGATGTCGCCGTAGTTGCCGAGGCCGACGAACCCGGAGCCGTCGGCGTCGAACAGGCTGCGCCAGAGCGAGTACCCGATCGGGTAGACCACGAGCGCGCCGAGCAGCACCAAAGCGGGCAGCAGGAAGACAGCCGCCACCCACTTCCTCGTGCCGGTCACGCTCCTGCGGGGTACGGGCCCCGCCGGCGGGACGACCGCCGGCGGGGTCTCGGTTGTCGCCATCGCCGCCGTCAGCCGGCGTAGGCCTTGGCGGCGGCCGCTTCGAGCTTGGCCTGCGCACCGGCGACGTCGGCAGGGTTCTTCAGGAAGTCCTGGAGCTCCTTCCACTCGCCCTGGCCCTGGGTACCGCCGAACGCGGCCGGCGCCTGGTCGGACATGTCGAACCGGAAGTCGTCGCCCGCCGCGATCAGCGCCTCGGCGATGTCCCGGGTCACGTCGTCCTTGTAGGCGCCGGTGTCGACCTCCTTGCTGGGCGAGATGAACCCGCCCTGCCCGGCCCAGATCTCGGCCGCGTCCGTCGAGGCCAGGAAGGTCAGCAGCGCCTGGGCGCCCTCGCCCTTCTTCAGCGCCACGGCGACGTCGCCGCCGCTGACCACCGGGGACTCGTCGCCGACGGCCGGGAACGGGAACACCTTGGCGTCGGTGCCGAGCTTCGCGTCGGTGTCGGCGTTGATGTTCGCCGCCACGAAGTCGCCCTCGTAGACCATCGCCGCCGGAGTGTCGCCGCTGAACGTCTGGGTCACCGACTTCGGGAAGTCGGTGCGCAGCGCCCCGCTCTTGCCGCCGGCGACCAGCTCGTCCTTGCCCCAGAGCTGGGCCAGGGTGGTCAGCGCCTCCTTGACCGACGGGTCGGTCCACTTGATCTCGTGCTGCGCCAGCTGGTCGTACTTCTCCGGCCCGGCCTGCGAGAGGTAGACGTTCTCGAACCAGTCGGTGAGGGTCCAGCCGTCCGCGCCGCCGACGGAGACGGCCGGGGAGCCGGCGTCGGAGAGGGTCTGGGCGGTGGTGAGGAAGTCGTCCCAGGTCTTGGGCTCCTCGGTGATCCCGGCCGCCTCGTACGCGGCGGCGTTGTACCAGACCAGCGACTTGTTGGCGGCCTTGAAGTAGACCCCGTACTGCTTGCCCTCGCGCGCGCCGAGGTCCTTCCAGCCGGCGGAGAAGTTCTTGTCCAGCTGCGCCTGGGCGTCGGCCCCGAGCGGCTGGAGCCAGCCCCGGTCGGCGAACTGGTGGAGTACGCCGACCTGCGGGAGGAAGCCCACGTCCGGCGGCTGCCCTCCCTGGATCTTGGTCTGGAGGAAGGTGGCGGTGTTGTTGCCGGTCGGCACGAAGGCGACCTCGGCGCCCGTCCGCTTCTCGAACTCCTCGAGCACCTTGGTGAAGTTGTCCTGCTCGGCGCCGGTCCACACGGCGGCCACCTCGAGCTTCTGTCCGTCCAGTTTCGGCAGCTCCACGGAGGCCGTGGTCTCCTTGGCGCCGCCGCTCGGCTCGTCGCCGCCTTCGTCGCCGCCGTCGCCGCCGCATCCGGCGAGCGTGAGCGCGCCGATCGCCGCCATCGCTATCGCGGCCCTGCGTGGGTGAAGAGTTGTGCGCATCACTGCCCCGTCTCTCCTGCTTGCGCTGTCCCGTGCCTCAGGTCTACGCCCGTCCGTCGACACCCGGCAATAGCGCCCGCGATGTCAACCACGTGATCGTTGTGCCCTCGTGACGTCGAGTCAGTCCCCCTGTGCGGGGCGGGGAAACCTCAGAGCAGGGGCGCCACCGGTTCCGCTTCCGCGGTCCTCGCGGCGCGCTCCAGGGCGCTGGCGAGCAGGGCGAGGTCGGTGGGCCCGTTGCCGAGTTCGCGGACCGGGCGGCGGGCGGGCGGGTCGCCCATCCGCTCCCACTCCAGCGGGACGACGGTGGGCCGCAGGGTCGCCGTGCGCGGGATGCGCCCGGTGACCCGGCCGGCCTGGAAGGGGGTGGCCGGGCCGTGCGCGTGCAGGACGCCGCGGCCTGGGGCGGGCGCCTCCGGCCCCGCTCCGGCGGGCGCCGGCGGCTCCAGGACGGCCCGCAGCGCCGCTCGGCCGCTCGCCTCGGTGGCGGCGGTGACGTCGGGACGGCCGGTGACGGCGACCAGGTGCACGCCGAGCCGGTGGCCGTCCCTGGCGACCGCCTCCAGGGCGCGGACCACGGAGCCCGCGCTCGGCCGGCCGGGGCTGCCGAGGGCGGGGGCGACGAGCGCGTCGAAGTCGTCGACGAGGACGACGAGGCGGGGCAGCGGCGGGCCCGGGGGCGGCGGGGTGGTGGTGCGCAGCCGGAGGGTGCCCGAGGGGGGCGCCTCCACGTCGCCGTCGCCCGACGGGTCGGGACCGCCCGCAGGGCCGCTCCGGCCGGGGGCGCGCTGGGCGACGAGCCGGCGGACCCGGTCGCGGTCGGTGTGCCACTGGGTGAAGTCGACGGTGCCGAGCAGCTCGGCGCGGCGCTTCAGCTCGGTGCTCAGCGCCTGGGCGAACTCCCGCATGCGGACGGCGTCGTTGGCGGTGAGCAGGGTGGTGGTGTGCGGCAGCTCGGTGCAGGCGCGCAGGCCCTCGCCGCGCTCGGGCCCGTCCGCGCCCTCAACCAGGACGAGGGCGAGCCGGTCGGGGCGCTCGGCGGCCCCGAGGGACGCGGCGAGCGCCCGGAGCAGCTCGCTGCGGCCGCTGCCGGGCGGGCCCTCGACGAGCAGGTGCGGGCCCTCGGCGGCCAGGTCGACGACGAGCGGTCCGCGCGGGCCCGCGCCGAGGACCGCGTGGGCGCGGCCGCCCACGGAGCGCTCGTCGTCGCCCGCGCTCGCCCAGCGGGCGAGCAGCGAGGCGGGGGTGGCCCGGGCGAGGCCCAGCTCGTCCAGGAGGCGGGAGGCGGGCGGCAGCGCGGTCGCGGTGCGCTCGCGGCGGCCGCCGGTCGGCGCGCCGTCCGAGCGCAGCGGGGCGAGCGCCCGCGCGAAGCGGTCGGCCCAGGCCGCGGAGACCGCGTCGACCACGGCGAGGGTGCCGTGCCCGACGGGCTGCCCGGCGCTGGTCCGCAGCAGCCGCAGCGCGGTGGCCACGTCCCCGCTGAGCAGGGCGGCCGCCCCGCAGGCCCGGAAGGCGGGGCTGGCGGCGCAGGCCGCCTCGTAGGTCTCGGCGACCGGGGAGGCGGGGGACGCGGCGGCCGTCTCGGCCAGGCACACGACGTGGATGCCGACCGCGGGGCCTTCCTGCGCGAGCCGCACCACGGCCTCGCGGACGTCGGCGGCGCCCGGGTCGCCGTCCACGAGGACCACGGTGTACGGTCCCGCGCCGCCGTCCGCGGGCGGCCCGTGCGGGGTGCGCTCCAGGCGCTGGAGCAGCTCGCCGGTGCGGGCGGCGGCCTGCTCGCGGTCGTGCGCGAGCAGCAGCCGGCAGTCCTGGCCGTGGGCCGGGCGCAGGTGCGGGAGCCAGCCGAGCCACGCCCACTCCGCGGCCCGCGCGGCGGCCTCGCGGCTGCGGTCGGTGCTGATCAGGACGACTTCCAGGTCGGCGGGCGCGTGCAGCGCGGTGAGCTGAGCGACCACGCAGCGGGCGAGTCCCGCGAGCCGGGCGCGGGGGCCCGCGAGGCCGAGCGAGCCGGTCTCGCGCAGGTCGACCGTCACCGGCACGGACGGCAGCCCCGGCCGGTCGGCGGTGCCGACCCGGACGGTCAGCGCCTCGGGGTGGTCGGCGGCCCGCTCCCACAGCCGCGGTCCCGGGCCGAGCGCGGTGAGCAGCAGCGCCGCCGGGTCGGGCCAGGTGTCGGGGGCGAGCGGCCGGGGCGCGGGGGCGGCGGCGCGGGCGGCGCCCGCCGCCGCGGACCGCGCGCGGCCGTGCGGGTCGCCGGGCCGCTGCTGCGGTCCTTCCGGGTCGAACGCGGCCTCCGCCTCGTCCCGCACGCCGTCCCCGTACGCGTCCGGCTCCCTGCCCCCGGCCAGCCGCCGCGCCCATGCCCCTATCCCGCCGCGCCGCCGCTCCCGCGCGGGCAGCGACGTGCCCCGCAGGGGCGTCCCGATCCGCCCGTGCTCGGCGGGCACGTCGTCACGGGGCCCGGTAGGGGCGTCCGGCCACTCGGCGGGCTCGACGGGCTCGGCGGGGGCGGGGCGGTGGGCGGTCCGGGCGTCGCCCTCCGCCGGGGCGGCCGGCGCTCCGGGCAGCGGGCGCGTCCGCGCCTGCGGCACGGCGTCCGGCGTCCGCGCGGACGGCAGGAGCCGGGGGCGGGCGTCCGGCGCGTCGGCGGTGCGGTCGTAGGGCGGGCGGTCGTACGCCTGCCGGACCGCGGCCCGCTCCTGGGCCCGCCGCTCGGCCGGCTGCCGGTCCGCCGTGAGCCGGGCCGTCCCGCCGGCCGCGGACGGCGCGTCCCCGCCCTGGGCCGGGACCTGGCCGTAGGGGGCCGGGGCGGTCGCCTCGCGCGGCGCCGGGACGGGGGAGGGCCGGGGCGCGCGCCCCGGGGCGGCGATCCGCAGGCGGCCCTCGCCGTCCGGGGTGACGGGGAGGGTGCGCGGCTCGGGGCCGGTGAGCTGGAGGGTGGACTCGCCGACGCGCAGCAGGGCGCCGGGCAGCAGCCGGGCGGGCCGGTCGGCGAGCCGCTCGCCGCCGATCGCGGTGCCGTTCGTGGACCGCAGGTCGGCGACGGTGACGCGGCCGTCGGGCGCGACGGTGACCGCGCAGTGCGTCCGGGAGACGTCCGGGTCGTCGATGGGGACGTCGGCGTCGGCCGAGCGGCCGACGTGGATCTGCCCGCCGTGCAGGAGGTGGACGCCGCCGGCGTCGGGGCCCGCCACGACGTGCAGCTGGGCGGCGGCGGAGCCGTCCGGGACGATCGGCTCGTCACCGGGCGCGCCCAGGCTCAGCACCGCGCCGTCGACCAGCGGGGGCTCGCCCAGGGTGCGGCGGTGCGGGTCGAGGCGGTCCCGGCCGGCGTACAGGGCGGGGGCGCCGCCGCCCGCCGTGGAGTCCGGTCCGGCGACGGCCGAGGCGAGGCCGGAGGCCACCGCGGCCAGGGCGGTGCCCGCGGGGGCGGTCACCACTACGTCGCACGCGCGCGCGGGGCTCTGGCCGCTGCGCGGCCCGAGGACGGTCAGCCGGATCTGCATCGCCGTCAGCGGTCCCTTCCGCGCGGCATGTGCCGACGGGGAGGGCGGCCCGGCTCCCCCTGTCGCACACCCGCGCCTCGGCCTGTGCCGAACTGCCTGTCGGTGGCGCGCTCCGGCCCCGCGGGGCGGTCGGCCGACGCGGCCGGAGCGGTACTGGTGAGCATCCTCGCACCTGCCACTGACAACACGCCCGGGAACCCGGCGGAAAAGGATCTTGGCGACCGCTGCCGGCCCGCGGGGGGCCCGACCGGGACCGCGCCTGACGTGGCCGGATCCGGCCCCTCGGCAACCGTCCGGGCCCCCGCGGCGTCTTCCACACGAACAGGGGTACGGGTACATCCCCGGGCCGTGCCGTCGATGCGGCGGCCGCCCGCCCCGTGCGCCACCCGCCGCGATGACCGGTCGGTCACCCGTACGGCGGCACTAAGGTAGGCCGGAAGACTTCTGGACAGGCTTCTCGGAGACATCTCCGGCACCCGACCGACCCGGACCCTGATCCGGACCGATCAGCAGGGAGCGCAGACGTGCGGCCCGTAGGCAGCAAGTACATCCTGGAGGAGCCGCTCGGACGCGGCGCCACGGGCACCGTGTGGCGGGCCCGGCAGCGCGAGACCGCGGGCGCCGAGGCGGCCGTCGCCGGCCACCCCGGCGAGGCCGTCGCGATCAAGGTCCTCAAGGAGGAGCTGGCCCAGGACGCGGACATCGTCATGCGCTTCCTGCGCGAGCGCTCCGTCCTGCTGCGCCTGACCCACCCGAACATCGTGCGGACCCGCGACCTGGTCGTCGAGGGCGACCTCCTCGCCCTCGTCATGGACCTCATCGAGGGTCCCGACCTGCACCGCTACCTGCGTGAGAACGGCCCCCTGTCGCCGGTCGGCGCGGCGCTGCTCACCGCGCAGATCGCCGACGCGCTCGCCGCCAGCCACGCCGACGGCGTCGTCCACCGCGACCTCAAGCCCGCGAACGTGCTGGTCGACGAGCGCGGCGGCGACATGCGGCCGATGCTCACCGACTTCGGCATCGCCCGCCTCGCGGACTCCCCGGGCCTCACCCGCACCCACGAGTTCGTCGGCACCCCCGCCTACGTCGCCCCGGAGTCCGCCGAGGGCCGCCCGCAGACCTCCGCCGTCGACGTCTACGGCGCCGGCATCCTCCTCTACGAGCTGGTCACCGGCCGCCCGCCGTTCGCCGGCGGCACCGCCCTGGAAGTCCTGCACCGGCACCTCAGCGAGGAGCCGCGCCGGCCCTCGAACATCCCCGAGCCGCTGTGGACGGTCATAGAGCGCTGCCTGAGCAAGGACCCGGACCGCAGGCCGAGCGCCGAGAACCTGGGCCGCGCGCTGCGCGTCGTCGCCGCGGGCGTCGGCGTGCACGCCAACAGCGCGCAGATCGCCGCCGCCGAGGGCGTGGGCGCGCTGCTCGCCCCCGACCCGGCCCCGGCCCCCGTCCCCGACGTGCCCGGCGCGGCCGACCCCACCCAGGTCATGCAGAACCGCCAGGGCGGCTACGACCCCTCCGCCCCGACCGACGTCATGCCGCACGCCGACCGCCAGGACGGCTACGGGCAGCAGGGCGGCTACGGCGGCAACCGGGCCGGCGCCGCGGACCCCACCGCCGTGATGCCGCCCGTCCCGCAGGGGCAGCCGGGCCAGGGCGGGTCCGACGACCCGCACCCCTGGCAGTCCCAGATGCGCGCCGCGCGGGACCGCAACGAGCAGACGCAGGTGCAGTACCTGGACCCGAGCCAGGACCCGCTGCGCCGCCGCCCGCAGCGCCAGCCGCAGCGCGCCCCGCAGCCGGAGCGGAACCGGCAGCAGGCCCCGCCGCCGCCCCAGCAGCAGTACGGCCGGCAGCCGCAGCACCAGCCGCAGCACCAGCCCCAGCGCCGGGCCGCCGCGCCCCCGCCGCAGCAGCAGCGCCCGCACCAGCCGGCCCCGCAGCGCTACGAGCCGCCGCGGCAGCCCGCGCCCGCGCCGCGGCCCGCGCGGGAGCCGCGTCCGCCGCGGCAGCGCAGCGCGAACCCGATGCGCATCCCCGGGCTCGGCTGCCTCAAGGGCTGCCTGTTCATGCTGCTCATCCTGTTCGTCGCGAGCTGGATGGTGTGGGAGTTCACCCCGCTCCAGGACTGGATCGGCACCGGCAAGGGGTACTGGGAGCAGCTCGGCTCCTGGATCGACACCACCACCGACTGGATCTCCGAGGTCACCGGCGGCGGCTCCGGGACCACCGGCGCCTAGGAGCGACTTCGTGGATTTGTCGACTTCTGGCGGGCAAAAACCCCGCCAGAAGTGAAGGTCGTACGCGTCCGGGGCTTCCAGGGCCCTTCCGGCCGCGTACTTTTAGGCCCCATGGCACGGAAAATCGGCAGCCGGTACACCGCCCACCAGATCCTGGGCCGGGGGTCCGCCGGCACGGTGTGGCTGGGGGAGGGCCCCGAGGGGCCCGTCGCCGTCAAGCTGCTGCGGGAGGACCTCGCCTCCGACCAGGAGCTGGTCGGACGGTTCGTCCAGGAGCGCACCGCGCTGCTCAGCCTGGACCACCCGAAGGTGGTCGGCGTCCGTGACCTCGTCGTGGACGGCAACGACCTCGCCCTCGTCATGGACCTGGTCCGGGGCACCGACCTGCGCACGCGCCTGGAGCGCGAGCGGCGGATGGCCCCCGAAGCGGCCGTCGCCATCGCCGCGGACGTCGCCGACGGGCTCGCCGCGGCGCACGCGGCGGGGATCGTGCACCGGGACGTCAAGCCTGAGAACATCCTCCTCGACATGCAGGGGCCGCTCGGCCCCGGCGGCTCGCACCCGGCGCTGCTCACCGACTTCGGGATCGCGAAGCTGGTCGACACCCCGCGGCGGACCCGGGCGACCAAGGTCATCGGGACGCCGGACTACCTCGCGCCCGAGATCATCGAGGGGCTGCCGCCGCGGGCCGCGGTCGACATCTACGCGCTCGCGACCGTGCTCTACGAGCTGCTCGCCGGGTTCACGCCCTTCGGGGGCGGGCACCCGGGCGCGATCCTGCGGCGGCACGTCACCGAGACGGTGGTCCCGCTGCCCGGCATCCCCGAGGAGCTGTGGGCGCTGATCCTGCAGTGCCTGGCGAAGGCGCCGGCGTCGCGGCTGCGGGCGACGGAGATGGCGGCGCGGCTGCGGGAGCAGCTGCCCGTGCTCGCCGGGATGCCGCCGCTGGACGTCGACGAGCCGTACGGGGACGAGGAGGGGGAGGACGAGTCCGCGTCCGCCGAGCCCGCGGTGGAGGCCGAGGCAGGGGCCCGCCGCGGGGCCGTGCCGCTCGTGACCGGCTCGGCGCCGGACTCCAACCGGGACACGCACACGAGCATGCGGGTGCCGGGGCCGGACGAACTGGCGGGCGGCCCGCTCGGCACGGCCCGCGCGCCCCGCTCGCCCGGCCGCCCCCGCCCGGGCTCCGCCCGGCACCGGGTCGCACTCCGCCGTCGCCGCGTTCGGCTGTCGCTCGCGGGGGTCGCTCTCGCGGCGGTCGTCGGCGCGGGGGCGTGGTTCGCCACGAGTGCTGACGGGTCCGACGCGAAACCGGAGCCGTCGGTCTCGGCGACGCCGTGACGCCGGGGCTCCGCCCCGGGTGTCTCCCCCCACCCGCCCCTTCCCCAAGTCCCCGGGCGGGCGCCGTTGCGCCTGCCGGCGCGTACCGGGCTCCGCCCGGTGGCCTCAAGCGCCGGCCGGGCTGAGTTCTTTTCGGCCTCGCCACCGGTCGGGCCGAGATGGATGCGGTACCCGTTACGCTGGTGCGGTGGCAGTCGTGGATGTATCCGAAGAGCTCAAGTCCCTCTCGTCGACCATGGGGTCGATCGAGGCCGTTCTGGACCTCGAGAAGATGAGGGGCGACATCGTCGCGCTCGAGGAGCAGGCGGCAGCGCCGTCGCTCTGGGACGACCCGGAGGCGGCGCAGAAGATCACGAGCCGGCTCTCGCACCTCCAGGCGGACGTGCGGAAGACGGAGGCGCTGCGGGGCCGGATCGACGACCTCGCGGTGATGTTCGAGCTGGCGGCGGACGAGGACGACGCGGACACGCTGGCCGAGGCCGAGGCCGAGCTCGAATCCGTCCGCAAGGCGCTGGACGAGATGGAAGTGCGCACGCTCCTGTCCGGGGAGTACGACGCCCGCGAGGCGCTCGTGAACATCCGCGCCGAGGCCGGCGGCGTCGACGCGGCGGACTTCGCCGAGCAGCTGCAGCGCATGTACCTGCGCTGGGCCGAGCGCCACGGCTACCCGACCGAGGTCTACGAGACGTCGTACGCGGAGGAGGCCGGCATCAAGTCGACCACCTTCACCGTCAAGGTCCCGTACGCCTACGGCACGCTCTCGGTCGAGCAGGGCACGCACCGCCTCGTGCGGATCTCGCCCTTCGACAACCAGGGCCGCCGCCAGACGTCCTTCGCGGGCGTCGAGGTGCTGCCCGTGGTCGAGCAGACGGACCACGTCGAGATCGACGAGTCCGAGCTGCGCGTGGACGTCTACCGCGCCTCGGGCCCCGGCGGCCAGGGCGTCAACACCACCGACTCCGCGGTCCGCCTGACGCACATCCCGACCGGCATCGTCGTCTCCTGCCAGAACGAGCGCTCGCAGATCCAGAACAAAGCGAGCGCGATGAACGTCCTCCAGGCGAAGCTCCTGGAGCGCCGCCGCCAGGAGGAGCAGGCGCTGATGGACTCGCTCAAGGGCGACGGCGGCAACTCCTGGGGCAACCAGATGCGGTCCTACGTCCTGCACCCGTACCAGATGGTCAAGGACCTCCGGACGGAGTTCGAGGTCGGCAACCCGCAGTCCGTCCTCGACGGCGAGATCGACGGCTTCCTGGAGGCCGGCATCCGCTGGCGCAAGCAGCGCGAGAAGTAGTGCCGCAAGCGGCCGCCCGCACCACCTGCTGAAACGCGAACTGCCGTCCATGGGGCGGCAGTTCGCGTTTCTCTCGTTACTTGACGTGACCCTGAAAAGTGGGAAGGGTGACGAGCGGCATGCGCGTCTCCGGGGCGCGTGTGACTCCGGGGGCCCGCCGCTCGGCCCCCGTGAGACCGCCGCCCCGGCCGCTGCCCCACACGACGAGCCAGCTACTGGGGGTACCAGTCGGATGACGAAGAGAATGCGCCTGCGCGTGGCGCGGATAGCCGCCGGATCGGTGATCGTGGCCGGCGCCTCGCTGACGGCCGCGGGGGTGGCGCAGGCCCTCGACCCGGACAAGGCTGCCGGGATCGCCGCGGAGGCCAAGGACGCGGACGACGCCGCGGCCGCGGATCCGGAGGAGCCGTGCGACCCGGAGATCGGCACCTGCACCGAGGACCCGGAGGACCCGCCGACGGACCCCGTCGACCCGCCCACCGACCCGGTGGACCCACCGACCGACCCCGTCGACCCGCCCACGGACCCCGTCGACCCGCCCACCGACCCGGTGGACCCGCCGACCGACCCGGTCGACCCGCCCACGGACCCGGTCGACCCGCCGACGGACCCCGTCGACCCGCCGACGGACCCCGTGGACCCGCCGACGGACCCGGTGGACCCGGTGGACCCGCCCACCGACCCCGTCGAGCCGCCCGCCTCGCCCGGCGATCCCGTCGAGCCCGGTGACGACCCGACCGAGGAGGCCGGCGGCACGGGCGGCTCCGGGGCTCCCGGCGACGCGGTCCAGGTCGGGGACGGCACGGGCACGGACAACGCGGGCAGCCGGCCCGTCCAGCAGGGCCGGGCCAGCGAGGAGCTGGCCGCGACCGGCGCGGGCGAGACCGGCTTCCTCCTGGTCGGCGCGGCGACCATGATCGCCGGCGGCATCGGCTTCCGCCTGCTGCCCCGCCTGATCGGCGACGGCACGACGGGCACCGCCGCCTGACGCCCCCCGCAGCACGCGAAGGGCCCCGGGAGCGCCGTACGGCGCCTCCGGGGCCCTTCTGCGAGCGTCTCGCTACACGGGCCGCACCGCGAGGAGCGCCACGGCCGCGACGAGCAGTACCAGGAGCGCTATCAGCGCGGCCGCGTTCGGGCCGCCGCTCTCCGCGGGGCCGAAGAGGCCGGCCAGGAAGCCGTCCTGCTCCATACGGGCGCGGCTGGCCCGGCAGACCGGGCAGCGGCCCTCGGTCACGGGGGACGCGCAGTTCGCGCACACCAGTCGGTCGTACGTCATGCGCTACCTCTCCTCCCGCGGGGCCTCGGCCCCGGGGGGCCGCAAGGGCTACTTCTCCTTCTAACGCGGCGGGAAACGCATCCGTTCCCTCACCCGTTCCCCTGACGTTCCCTGCCGGACGGCCGTCCGCGTACCCCTACCACTGTGCCAGCTCCCCGGCCGCTCGGCGCGCCCCAGGGGAATTGTCCCCAATCGGCCGGTGCACGCCTATGCCCGGCGTCACAAGAGCGCCCGCCCCCTGCGCCGCCGCACGCCCTTCGCGTAGTGTCCTGCACACCTACCTCCGGCCGACCCGTGGTGCACCTGTGATCCGATTCGACAACGTCACCAAGACCTATCCGAAGCAGAGTCATCCCGCGCTCAGAGACGTCTCCCTGGAGATCGAGCGCGGGGAGTTCGTGTTCCTCGTCGGGTCCTCGGGATCCGGCAAGTCCACCTTCCTGCGGCTGGTCCTGCGCGAGGAGCGCACCAGCCACGGCCAGGTGCACGTGCTCGGCAAGGATCTCGCGCGGCTGTCCAACTGGAAGGTGCCGCACATGCGCCGCCAGCTGGGCACCGTCTTCCAGGACTTCCGGCTGCTGCCCAACAAGACGGTCGCGGAGAACGTGGCCTTCGCCCAGGAGGTCATCGGCAAGTCCCGCGGCGAGATCCGCAAGTCGGTGCCGCAGGTCCTCGACCTGGTCGGGCTCGGCGGCAAGGAGGACCGCCGCCCCGGCGAGCTGTCCGGCGGCGAGCAGCAGCGCGTCGCCATCGCCCGCGCGTTCGTGAACCGCCCGATGCTGCTGATCGCCGACGAGCCCACGGGCAACCTCGACCCGCAGACCTCCGTCGGCATCATGAAGCTGCTCGACCGCATCAACCGCACGGGCACCACGGTGATCATGGCGACGCACGACCAGAACATCGTCGACCAGATGCGCAAGCGGGTCATCGAGCTGGAGAAGGGCCGTCTCGTCCGCGACCAGGCGCGCGGCGTCTACGGCTACCAGCACTGACCGGCCGAGCCGCCCCGTAAGCCGGAGGACCGCACCGCGGGAGTCCGGAAGCCTGAAAGCCTGAAAGGACGCCATGCGCGCCCAGTTCGTCCTGTCGGAGATCGGCGTCGGCCTCCGGCGCAATCTCACGATGACCATCGCGGTCGTCGTCTCCGTCGCCCTCTCCCTCGCCCTGTTCGGCGGCTCGCTGCTCATGCGCGAGCAGGTCGACACGATGAAGGGCTTCTGGTACGACAAGGTCAACGTCTCGATCTTCCTCTGCAACAAGCACGACGCGGAGATCGACCCCGCCTGCACCAAGGGGGCGGTGACCAAGGAGCAGAAGGACCAGATCGAGCGGGACCTGAAGAACCTGCCGGTGGTCGACACGATCACCTTCGAGACCTCGGACCAGGCGTACAAGCACTACAAGGAGGACTTCGGCGACTCCCCGCTGATGGGCTCCATCACGCCGGACCAGATGCCGGAGTCGTTCCGCGTCAAGCTCAAGGACCCGGAGAAGTACCAGGTCGTCACCACCGCCTTCCAGGGCCGGCCGGGCGTCCAGGAGGTCCAGGACCAGCGGGACACGCTGGAGAACCTCTTCGGACTCCTCGAGGGGGCGAGCGTGGCGGCGCTCTCGCTGATGGCGCTGATGCTCGTCGTCGCCCTGATGCTGATCGTCAACACCGTCCGGGTCTCCGCGTTCAGCCGCCGCCGCGAGACCGGCATCATGCGGCTCGTCGGCGCGTCGGGCTTCTACATCCAGGCGCCGTTCATCATGGAGGCCGCGGTCGCCGGCCTCATCGGCGGCGTGGTCGCCTGCGGGCTGATGCTGCTCGGCCGGTACTTCCTCATCGACAGCGGGCTCGACCTCGGCGCCAAGCTCCAGCTCATCGACTTCATCGGCTGGGACGCGGTCCTCACCAAGCTCCCGCTGGTGCTCGCGATCGGCCTCCTGATGCCCGCGCTGGCCGCGTTCTTCGCGCTGCGCAAGTACCTGAAGGTGTGACAATCACCCCTTGAAGTCCCGGACGCCGCACGGTGGTTGAACCGTGCGGCGTCGGCCGTCCCGTCTAGACTCGCCCCCATGTCAGGCCCCGTCCTGTTCCTCCGGCCCCGCCGCCCGCGCCGCGGGGCGGCCCTGACATCGGCCGCCGGCGGCCTCGTCCTCGCCGGGACCCTGCTCGTCTCGGGCGCCTCCGGCACCACCGACGCGGCCCTCCACGACCGGCCCCCGTCCGCCGCCGAGCGGCCCGCGGGCCACGGCGACCGCTGGACCGCCGTCTACGACGCCCGCGCGTACGAGGCGTACGAGCGGGCGCTGGCCGGCCAGTACTCCGGCATCGGGCTCTCCGCCCGCCGCACCCGGGACGGGGCCATCGAGGTCGAGCGGGTGCAGCCCGGCGGCCCCGCCGACCGGGCCGGGATCCGGGCCGGCGACCGGCTCGACACCGTCGACGCCCGGGGCACGGCCCGGCGCCCCGTCACCGAGGTCGTCTCCCGGCTGCGCGGGGCGCAGGGCACCCGGGTCACCCTCGGGCTGACCCGCGGCGACCGCTCCTGGACCAGGACCCTCAGCCGTGCCCGCCTCACCACCCCGAACGTCGTCACCGAACCGGCCGGACCGGACGCGGTCCGGATCCGGGTCACCGCCTTCACCGCGGGCGCGGGCACCCGGCTGCGGGACGCGGTCGCCGCCGCCCCGCCCGGCGCGGGCGTCCTGCTCGACCTGCGCGGCAACTCCGGCGGCCTGGTCACCGAGGCGCGCGAGGCCGCGTCGGTCTTCCTCGACGGCGGCCTCGTCGCCACCTACGGCGTCCGCGGCGAGCAGCGGGCCCTGTACGCCGAGCCCGGCGGCGACACCGGCCGGCCGGTGGTCGTCCTCGTCGACGGCGGGACGATGAGCGCCGCCGAGCTGCTCGCCGGGGCGCTGCAGGACCGGGGCCGGGCGGTCGTCGTGGGCTCCCCGACCTTCGGCAAGGGCTCGGTGCAGATGCCGACCCGGCTCCCGGACGGCTCGGTCGCCGAGCTGACCGTCGGCCACTACAGCACCCCCGCCGGCCGCGAGGTCGACGGCGTCGGCATCACGCCCGACCTCACCGCGACCCGCGAGCGGGCCGTGACGCGGGCCCGTGCGGTATTGGGTGGCCTCGGAGGGGCCCCGTAGTGCGAAAATGGCCGCACTATGGCTAAGGAAAAAGGACGCAAGCTGATCGCGCAGCACAAGAAGGCGCGGCACGACTACCTCATCCTCGACACCTACGAGTGCGGCCTCGTGCTCACCGGTACCGAGGTCAAGTCGCTCCGGCAGGGGCGCGCGTCGCTCGTCGACGGTTTCGTGCAGATCGACGGCGGCGAGGCCTGGCTGCACAACGTGCACATCCCGGAGTACAGCCAGGGCACCTGGACCAACCACTCCGCCCGCCGCCGCCGCAAGCTCCTCATGCACCGGGAGGAGATCGACAAACTGGACTCGAAGGCCTCGGAGAGCGGCCACACGATCGTCCCGCTGTCGCTGTACTTCAAGGACGGCCGGGCGAAGGTCGAGATCGCGCTGGCCAAGGGCAAGAAGGAGTACGACAAGCGGCAGACCCTGCGGGAGAAGCAGGACCTGCGCGAGACGAACCGGGCGCTCTCGGCGGTCCGGCGGCAGCAGCGCGCCTGACGCGCTCCGACGGGCCGTCCGACCAGGCGATATTTATGTGCTGGCCCCGTCGCCGCCCGGTCCGTTACGATGGGACACGTTCCCCTCGCGGGAGCAGTCGCCCCCTCGGGGGCATTGACAACACAACATGGGGATGATCGGTTTCGACAGCGGATGTCGAGGCAGGGGAAGCGAGCCGAGGAAGCGGCAATGATCTCGTAAACCATATGTCGCAAAAAAATAATCGCCGATTCCAAGCGCGATTCCCAGTCCTTCGCCCTCGCTGCCTAATTAGGTAACGAGAGAAGGACCCTTAATGGGTGTCAGCCCGGGGGTGTTCCCGACCCGGATCCTGGCATAATCAAGGGAACTCAACCATTCGGTTCGGCCACGGGGCCGGATGGGAAAACCAACAGTGGCTGAGCCCGTCGGAGACTTGTCCGTGTGATCTCCGGGGCCGAGAAAATCGCAGCGGACTGCGCTCGGAGAAGCCCTGTTTCCGCACCGTTGGACGCGGGTTCGATTCCCGCCATCTCCACCACCCCATGTGCCGTACGACGAAGGCCCGACCGCCCACCGGCGGCCGGGCCTTCGTCGTGCCGCCGGGCCGTCACGGACGTCACCTGACCGTCACGTGCGTCACTCCGCATGTATCAGTTCTGTCCGCATCGGTCGGATCACCTGCTTACGGGATTCGCCGGGGGTGGCCGTGCGCTACATTCTGCGAGCGGCGCCGTGTGATAGAGGGCCCGCCGGGGACGCGAGGGGCAGTCCCGGCGGACGGGGATCCGACCCTCGGTGCGCACGCTGGTTCGAGTCGTTGGGGGATGTGCGTACTTCATGGAAAAGACGTTGAGTGACGCCCTGTCAGGTCCGGAGACCGACAGGGACGACGTGAGGGCCACTGGCCTGCGCATTCCGGTCCAGCCCGAACCGGTCCACGACATGACGAAGCCCGCGGCGGACGGCGGACCCGCCGACGCCGTTCCGGCGGGCGGGGTCGCGGACCGGGAGGGACCGGAGGCGGAGCCGGCGGCCACCCACGCGGAACCCGCGGACGCCGAACCCGCGGACGCCGTGCCGACCGCGGCCGCGGACTCCACGCCCGCCGAGCGGCCGGACCCCGCGGACGACGGTGACGCCGAGCGCGCCGTCGCCGCCGCTCCCGCCGCCGCGGACCGGATCGACGTACCGCGGCCCGCGCCGGCCCGCGCCCCCGCGCGCTTCCGTCTTCCCGTCGAGCCCGCCGCCGAAGCGCCCGCCGCCGCACCCGCGCCCGCATCCGTGCCCGCCGCGGCACCCCCCGCCGCTCCCGCCCCCGTCGCGCCGGTCGACCCCTGGTCGTTCGACGCGACCTGGGGCGAGTCGCGGCGCGGCGCCGGGCTCACCGTCCCGAACCCGGACGGCGACCAGGCCGAGACCATGGCGCTCGCCCTGATCGGCAAGCACGGCCCCGGCGGCGTGCCCCTGGTCGAACGGCCCGTGTTCGTCGACGAGAGCGGCCGGCGCAGCAAGCGGGTCCGCAGCCTCGGCTGGATCGTCGCGGCGGCCTGCGCGGTGTACGCGGTCGTCCTCGTCGGCACGCTGGTCGGCGGGAACTCCTCCGCGCCCTGGGTGCCCGCGTTCGTGGCGGGCGAGGAGAAGGCCCCCGCGCTCGACGAGCCCTCCGACGACCTCGGCGGCGTCGACCCGCGGGAGGTCGACGCGGACGGCGGGTCCGGCGGCACCGGAACCGACGGTTCCGGCGGCGGCGACGGAGAGGTCGACGGCGACGCCGACGGGCTGGTCGACGGCGACCCGGTCACCGGCGGCGGCGAGGAGACCGTCGACGGCGACGTCGTCACCGCGCCCACCGCGTCCGCGAAGCCGGGCACCAAGCCGAAGCCCGGCAACGCCGCCGAGCCCGGCTCGAAGCCCACGCCGGCCGACCCCGCCGACCCCGCCGACCCGCCGGTCGTCCCGCCCGCCGACCCCGACCCGGACCCCGAGCCGCCCGCTCCGGACCCCGAGCCCGAGCCGCCGGCCCCGGACCCGGACCCCGAGCCGCCCGTCGTGGACCCCCCGGCCGATCCGGTCACCACCGGCGGCACCGGCACCGGCACGGAAGGCGCCTAGGCACATGGCACCGAGCTCCACCCCGCGGCGGCGCAGGGTCCCCATGCGGTACCTGCTCCCGCTGCTGGTCCTCCTCGCGCTGTTCGCGATGCTCATGCTGCGCGGCTACGCGCACAGCGAGATCCTCGCCGACCACCGCATCCGTCCCGGCGACGTCTTCGACCGGGTGCCCGCCCAGGTCCACGACAACGGCGGGCCGGTCATCGACGTCCGCGGCGGCGGCGAGCCGAAGGCGCTGTACGTCAGGAAGAACCACATCAGCCTGACCTTCGACGACGGGCCCGACCCGGTCTGGACGCCGAAGGTGCTCGACCAGCTGAAGAAGTACAAGGCGCACGCGACGTTCTTCGTCACCGGCACCATGGCCTCGCGCTACCCCGAGCTGATCGAGCGGATGGTGCGCGAGGGCCACGAGATCGGCCTGCACACGTTCAACCACCCCGACCTGTCGTACCAGAGCGCCGACCGGGTCGAGTGGGAGCTGTCGCAGAACCAGCTCGCGCTCGCGGGCGCGGCGGGCGTCAACACCACGCTGTTCCGGCCGCCGTACTCCACCTCCTCGGAGGCGTTCGACAACAACTCCTGGCCTGTCGTCGAGGCCGTCGGCAAGCTCGGCTACATCACCGTCGTCAACGACATCGACACCCGCGACTGGGAGCGCCCCGGCGCCGAGGCGATCGCGGACCGCGTCGCGCCGAAACCCGGTGCGAAGCACGGGTTCGTCGTGCTCATGCACGACTCCGGCGGTGACCGGTCGCAGACGGTCGACGCGCTCGGCAAGGTGCTGCCCGAGCTCACCGCCAAGGGCTACTCCTTCTCGAACATCTCCCAGGCCATGGGCGGGAAGCAGAGCCTGCAGACCGAGGTCACCGGGATCGACCTGTGGAAGGGCCAGGCGTTCGTCGGCGCGGTCCAGCTGTCCGAGACCGTCACCGACGGCCTCGTGGTCGGGCTCGCCGTCATCGGCGTGCTCGTCTTCGCCCGCTTCGGGCTGATGCTGCTGCTCTCCTGGGTGCACGCCCGTCGCACGCGCCGTCCGGACTTCGGCTGGGGCCGGCAGGTCACCGAACCGGTCACCGTGCTCGTGCCCGCGTACAACGAGGCCGTCGGGATCGAGAGCACCGTCCGCTCGCTGGTCGCCTCCGACCACCCGATCGAGATCATCGTCATCGACGACGGGTCGAGCGACGGCACGGCGGACATCGTCGAGGCGATGGGGCTCCCGAACGTGCGGGTCGTCCGCCAGGAGAACGCCGGCAAGCCCGCCGCGCTCAACAACGGCATCCGGCACGCCCGGTACAACATCGTCGTGATGATGGACGGCGACACCGTCTTCGAGCCCGACACCGTCCGCGAGCTGGTCCAGCCGTTCGGCGACGACCGGGTCGGCGCGGTCGCCGGCAACGCGAAGGTCGGCAACCGGAACAAGCTGATCGGGGCCTGGCAGCACATCGAGTACGTGATGGGCTTCAACCTCGACCGGCGCATGTACGACGTGCTGCGCTGCATGCCCACCATCCCTGGCGCGGTCGGGGCGTTCCGCCGTACCGCGCTGAACCGGGTCGGCGGGATGAGCGACGACACGCTCGCCGAGGACACCGACATCACGATGGCGCTGCACCGCGACGGCTGGCGGGTCGTCTACGCGGAGAAGGCGCGCGCCTGGACCGAGGCGCCGGAGAGCGTCCAGCAGCTGTGGTCCCAGCGTTACCGGTGGTCCTACGGGACCATGCAGGCGATCTGGAAGCACCGCCGCGCCGTGATCGAGGGCGGGGCGAGCGGGCGGTTCGGGCGGGTGGGGCTGCCGTTCGTGTCGCTGTTCATGGTCGTCGCGCCGCTGCTCGCGCCGCTCATCGACGTCTTCCTGGTCTACGGCCTGGTCTTCGGCCCGACGGCCAAGACGATCGCCGCGTGGTTCGGCGTCCTCGCGGTCCAGTTCGTCTGCGCGGCGTACGCGTTCCGGCTCGACCGGGAGAAGTGGACCCCGCTGATCGCGCTGCCGCTGCAGCAGATCCTGTACCGGCAGCTGATGTACGTGGTGCTGCTCCAGTCGTGGATCACCGCGCTGACCGGCGGCCGGCTGCGGTGGCAGAAGCTGCGGCGCACGGGGTCGCTGAACCATCCCGACGGCGGCTCGGTCCCGCAGTTCGCCGCGACGGGACGGCCCTGACGATGAGCGACCTGACGACTCCGCGGTTCCCGCCGACGGGGGACGGCGGGGCGGGCCCGTACGGGACGCCCGCGCCCTCCTCCGGGCCGGACCTCGCGTCCTACGCGGCCCCGTACGAGCCCGTCGCCGCCCCCTACGGGTCCGCGGCCCCGTACGCACCCGCGCCTGCCCCGTTTGAGCCCACCCCCGCCGCCGAGCCCGTGGCCGAGCAGGCCGAGCCGGCCCGGTCCGGGGGGCGCAACCTGTACTTCGACTTCCTGCGCGCGCTCGCCCTGTTCCGGGTGGTGGTCTTCCACGCGACCTCCTGGGTGTGGCTGCCGCTGCTCTTCCCGTCGATGGGCGTGATGTTCGCGCTCGCCGGGAACCTGATGGCGCGGTCGCTGAGCGGCCGGCCGTCCGTGACGGTGATCCGCGGGCGGATGCGGCGGCTGCTGCCGCCGCTGTGGGCGGTCGGCGGGATCGCGGTGACCGCGATGCTCGTCCAGGGCTGGCAGCCGGCCGAGGGGGAGAGCGCGGCGGCGTGGTGGGGGCGGCTGCTGTACTGGGTGGTCCCGCTGAGCGACCCGCCGTACCTCACCGACAGCCACGGGCTGCCGCACCTGGTCGGGGACGGCTGGGCGGAGGCGATGGCCGGCCCGCTGTGGTACCTGCGGACCTACCTCCAGTACGTGCTGCTCTCCCCGCTGTTCCTGTGGTGCCTGCGCAAGGCGCCCTGGGCGACGATGGGCGCCCCGGTCGCCCTGCTCGCCGCGATGACGTACGACTACTTCAGCCCGGCGGCCTTCGGCCCGGCCGGTGAGCTGCTCGACGTCGTGCTGTGGGACACGACGACCTTCGCGGCCTGCTGGATCCTCGGGATGGCGCACCAGATGGGGATCATGGACCGGCTGCCGCGGTACGTGGTGCCCTCGGTGGCGCCGATGATCGCGGGCGTCGGGCTCTGGTACGCCGTCGAGCACGACTGGACGCGGGTCGAGCTGGACGGGCTGCCGCTGGCGGACGCGATCTGGTCGTTCGCCGTCGTGCTGCTGCTCCTGCACTTCACACCGGACTGGAGCGAGTGGCCGGCCCGGCTGCGGCGGTGGGGCGGCCTGATCTCGCTCCTCAACGCGCGCGCCGTGACGGTGTACCTGTGGCACAACGTCAGCATCCTGGTCGCACTGACCCTCGTCGACCACCTGTGGGGGTTCGACGTGCTCGGCGAGCAGGCGGCGTGGCTGCTGGACTCGCCGGTCCTGCTCGTCCTCACCGCCTGGCTGGTGATCGCGGTCGCCGTCGTGGCGTTCGGCTGGGTCGAGGACGTGGCCGCGAAGCGCCGGGTCCGGCTGTGGCCCGCCGGGGGCCCGGGCCGGCCGTCCGGGCGGCGGGCGCGTCCCGCCTGAGGACGCCCCGGCGGTGCTCCCCGGGGCCCGCCGGGTCCCGCTCACACCCGGTCCCGCGCAGGGGTGAGCGCAAGGTTCCCCCGCGGTCACGCGGGCGCACGGGGCGGAAACGTGTGCTCCCTAGCGTCGGCGAGGACGAGGCGACCGCAGGGAGGCGAACGTGAACGCAAGGACGAGGGCGCGCTGGATCGAGGAGTGGGATCCGGAGGACGAGGGGTTCTGGCGCCGGGAGGGTGAGGGGATCGCGCGGCGGAACCTGGTGTTCTCCATCCTCTCGGAGCACGTCGGGTTCTCGGTGTGGACGCTGTGGTCGGTGCTCGTGCTGTTCATGGGCCCGGAGTACGGGATCGACCCGGCGGGGAAGTTCTTCCTGGTCGCGATGGCGACGCTGGTCGGCGCGTTCGTCCGGGTGCCGTACACCTTCGCCGTCGCGCGGTTCGGCGGCCGGAACTGGACGGTGTTCGCCGCGGCGATGCTGCTGGTCCCGGCCGGCGCGGCGTTCGCGGTGATGGAGCCGGGCACGTCGTACTCGACGTTCATGCTGGTGGCGATGGTGACGGGGGTCGGCGGTGGCAACTTCGCCTCGTCGATGACGAACATCAACGCGTTCTACCCGCTGCGCCGCAAGGGCTGGGCGCTCGGCCTGAACGCCGGCGGCGGGAACATCGGCGTGCCGGTGGTGCAGCTGGCCGCGCTCGCGGTGATCGGGGCGAGCGGCGGGCCGCGGGTCCTGCTCG
Organism: Streptomyces sp. NPDC060194; assembly: GCF_042728285.1. Classification (NCBI taxonomy): domain Bacteria; kingdom Bacillati; phylum Actinomycetota; class Actinomycetes; order Kitasatosporales; family Streptomycetaceae; genus Streptomyces; species Streptomyces sp. NPDC060194. Next base: position 45,351 of record NZ_JBHWZH010000029.1, read on the forward strand.
GCGGGTACCTGGCGCTGATCGTCGTCTCGGCGGTGTGCGCCTGGCTGTTCATGGACAACCTGGCGCCGGTGCGCAACGACACCGGCGCGGCGAAGGAGTCGGTGCGCGACCCGCACACGTGGATCATGGCGTTCCTGTACATCGGCACGTTCGGCTCGTTCATCGGCTACAGCTTCGCCTTCGGCCTGGTCCTGCAGACCCAGTTCGGCCGCACCCCGCTGCAGGCCGCGTCGATCACGTTCATCGGCCCGCTGCTCGGCTCGCTGATCCGCCCGTTCGGGGGGAGGCTCGCGGACCGCTTCGGCGGCGCGCGGATCACGTTCTGGAACTTCCTGGGGATGGCCGCGGCCACCGCGGTGATCGTCACGGCGTCGGTGGCCGAGTCGCTGCCGCTGTTCACCTCCGCGTTCATCGTGCTCTTCGTGCTCACCGGGCTCGGCAACGGCTCGACGTACAAGATGATCCCCGGGATCTTCCACTCCAAGGCGCTCGCCCGCGGGCTGAGCGGCGAGGAGGCCGCCGCGTACGGGCGCAGGCTGTCGGGGGCGTCGATGGGGCTGATCGGGGCGGTCGGCGCGGTCGGCGGGCTCGGCATCAACCTCGCCTTCCGGCAGTCCTTCCAGACCGCGGGCACCGGCACCGGGGCGTTCGTCGCCTTCCTCGCCTTCTACGGGGTCTGCCTGGCCGTCACCTGGGCGGTATACCTTCGCCGGCCCGCGCCCGCGGCGAGCTCCGCGCCCGCCTCCGTCGCACCGGCGCACCAGCCGGACTACGCCCGGGTGTGAGCCCGGCGCGTAACACCGGGGACATCACGGCGCACCGGGCCCGTCACGCGACGTTGGCAGGCTCGGTGCCGCCGTACCGGTGCGGGCGGGGCCACCGCACGCACCGCGAGCACGCACGACGAAGCGGGACGACTGCCATGCGCGACCAGCCAGGACCAGGACCGCTCGCGGGGTTCACCGTCGGGGTGACCGCCGCCCGGCGCGCCGACGAGCTCGGCGCGCTGCTCGAACGGCGCGGGGCGGCCGTCCAGCACGCCCCCGCGCTGCGGATCGTCCCGCTCTCGGACGACACCCAACTGCTGTCCACCACCCGGCAGTTGCTGGACGAGCCGCCGCACGTCGTCGTCGCCACCACCGCGATCGGGTTCCGCGGCTGGGTGGAGGCCGCCGACGGCTGGGGGCTCGGCGAGGCGCTGCTCGCCACCCTGCGCGGGGCGGAGATCCTCGCCCGCGGGCCGAAGGTGAAGGGGGCGATCCGGGCGGCCGGGCTCACCGAGGAGTGGTCGCCGGCCTCGGAGTCGATGGCCGAGGTCCTCGACCGGCTGCTCGCCGAGGGGGTGGCGGGCCGCCGGGTCGCGATCCAGCTGCACGGGGAGCCGCTGCCCGGCTTCATCGAGTCGCTGCGGGCGGCCGGGGCGGAGGTGGTCGGGGTGCCCGTCTACCGGTGGATGCCGCCGGCGGACCTCGGCCCGCTCGACCGGCTGCTCGACGCGGTGGTGGCCCGCTCCGTCGACGCCGTCACCTTCACCAGCGCCCCGGCCGCCGCCTCGATGCTGTCCCGGGCCGCCGGGCGCGGGCTGCGCGAGGAGCTGCTCGCCGCGCTCGCGCACGACGTCCTGGTGGCCTGCGTCGGCCCGGTCACCGCGCTGCCGCTGCAGGCCGAGGGGATCGGCACGCTCGCCCCCGAGCGGTTCAGGCTCGGCCCGCTGGTCCAGCTCGTCTGCCACGAACTGCCCGCCCGGGCCCGGGTGTTGCCCGTCGCCGGCCGCCGGATCGAGATCCGCGGGCAGGCCGTGCTCGTCGACGGCGAGCTGCGGCCCGTGCCGCCCGCCGGGATGTCGCTGCTGCGCTGCCTGGCCCGCCGCCCGGGGTGGGTGGTGGCCCGCGCGGAGCTGCTGCGGGCGCTGCCGGGCGCGGGCCGCGACGAGCACGCGGTGGAGACCGCGATGGCCCGGCTGCGGACCGCGCTCGGCGCGCCCAAGCTGATCCAGACGGTCGTCAAGCGCGGCTACCGGCTCTCGCTCGACCCGGCCGCCGACGCGAAGTACGCGGCGGGGCGGTAGGGGGTGTCCGGCGGATCCGGCCCGGCTGCGGTCGGGCTTCCGATCTGCGTCGGGCCGAGTGGTGGCTGGTGCGTCGAGATGCGAGGCGGAGGAGGGAAGCGACGCGGAGCGTCGTTGAGCGACGACAACGCCGCAGATCGGCGTGCCAGGCGCCACGACCCAGGGCAGGATCCGCCGGACACCCCCGGTAGCAGGGGTTCCGGCACGGGGGCGGGGCGGGCACTGTAGGGGGACAGCATCCGCGGCGCTCCCCCCGTCCCGGCGCCGCGCCCCCCCCCGAAGGCGGTGACGCAGCGATGACCGCACCCCCGCACCGCTTCGACCCCGGTCGGGTCTGCCTCGACCTGCTCGGCTGCGAACGGCCGCTCGACGAGGCCGGGTTGGCCGCCTGGCTCATCACCGCCGGCCTCGTCCCGCCCGGCACGCGGCTCGGTTCCCTCGACGCCCGGTGGGCCGCCCGGTTCGCCGAACTGCGCTCGGCCGTCGACCGGTTGGTCCGCACCGAGCTGGCCGGCCGGACCGACCCGGCCGCGCTGGCGAACGTCAACGCCCTCGCCCAGGCCGCGCCCCCCGCCCTGTGCGCCGTGCGGACCGAGGACGGGCTGCTCGTAAGGGAGTTGACCGCCGCGCCCGACTGCGACGCGCTGCTCGCCGCCGTCGCCAGGGACGCCGTCGACCTGCTCACCGACCCCGACGCGCGCGCCGGGCTGCGGCAGTGCGAGGGCGGGCACTGCCGGCGGATCTACCTGGACACCTCCCGCGGCCGCCGCCGGCGCTGGTGCTCCAGCGAGCGCTGCGGGAACCGGGAGCGGGTCGCCCGCCACCGCCGCCGGGCGGCCCTCGCCCACCCCTGAGCGAGCGGTCGGCTCCGGTCGCGAACCGGCGCACTTCCGATCAACCGAGCACTCCGCAAAAGAAATTACCGACGGGTTGAGCACCGCGGGCACCCGGGACGTATCCACTGGCGTAACAACTGACACACGTCACCGTCCGTTTGCCCCATATACGGTCTCGACCTGGAGGTTCGGGTGCGCAAGGATGCCGCCGTGGCCGATGACCGCCCGCACCGGGCGCGGCACCGCACTCCGGAACCGGACGAGGTGCTGATGAGCGCGCTCTACCGGGAGCACGCGGGTCCGTTGCTCGCGTACGTGCTCCGTCTGGTGGCGGGTGACCGTCAGCGGGCGGAGGACGTGGTGCAGGAGACCCTCATCCGTGCCTGGAAGAACGCCGGCTCGCTCAACCGGGCGACCGGCTCCGTCCGCCCCTGGCTGGTGACGGTGGCTCGCCGCATCGTCATCGACAACCACCGCAGTCGGCAGGCCCGGCCGCAGGAGGTCGATCCGTCGCCGCTGGAGGTCATGCCCGCGGAGGACGAGATCGACAAGGCGTTGTGGCTGATGACGCTCAGCGACGCGCTCGACGACCTGAGCCCGGCCCACCGGGAAGTGCTCGTCGAGACGTATTTCAAGGGACGTACGGTCAACGAGGCGGCCGAGACACTGGGTATACCCAGTGGGACGGTCCGCTCGCGCGTGTTCTACGCGCTGCGGTCCATGAAGCTGGCGCTGGAGGAGAGGGGGGTCACGGCATGAGCACGCAGTTCCCGTACGACGGCGGGTACGGCGGTGGGAGCGGCGGGCCGGGGGAGCAGGAACTGCACGAGGCGGTCGGGGCGTACGTCCTCGGCGTCCTGGACGACGCCGACGCGAGCGTCTTCGAGGCGCACCTGGCGGGCTGCCGGCGGTGCGCCGCCCATCTGGAGGAGTTCTCCGGCCTGGAACCGCTGCTCGCCACCCTCGCCGACCCCCGCGACCTCGGAGCCGGGTCGTTCGCCCAGCCCGCCATGCCGCCGGGCCGCGGACCCCTGCCCGGACTCGCCGCCGTGCCCCAGCCGCGCAGCGAACCCACCGCGCCGCAGCCCGCCATGCTCGACCAGCTGCTCGACGAGGTCGCCGTGCGCCGCCGGCGCCGCTCCCGGCGCGGTCTCTACCTGGTCGCGGCCGCCGCCGCGCTGGTCATCGGCGGTCCGCTGACCGTCCTCGCCGTCTCCGACGACCCCGGCGCGCCCCCGCCGGCGGCCTCCGGCAGCCCCGCCAAGGACGCGTTCTTCGGACAGATGGACGAGAAGGTCCGGGCCACCGACGTGACCAGCAAGGTCACCGCGACCGTCGGCCTGGAGAAGAAGGCCTGGGGCACCCACACCGTCCTCGAGCTGAAGAACGTCAAGGGCCCGCTGCGGTGCAGCCTGGTCGCCGTCGGCAAGGACGGCGAGGAGGAGACCGTCACCACCTGGGCCGTCCCCAAGTGGGGCTACGGCATCCCCGACAGCGCCAACGCGGCGGCGAAGGAGCCGCTGTACGTCCACGGCGGGGCGGCGATGGCCCCGGCGGACATCGAGCGGTTCGAGGTCCGCACGCTCGACGGCGCCCGTCTGGTCGAGATCGACGCCTGACACGGCCCACCCCCTTCGCGTACGGTTGACGGCTGCCATTGCACGTCAGAAGGGGGCCCTGGTGGCCGCGCAGGATGCCGCTGTCGACACCGTCCGCGAACGGGAGATCGGCGTGGAACAGGTACACCTCGACCGGGTGTACCGCCGCCTCGAGGAGAAGATCGACGAGGCCGAGTTCCTGATGAAGGACGCCGCCCAGCGCGGCCACGTCGGGACGCCCGGCGCGCTCGCCGAGCGCGACGCGCAGGTCTTCCGGGCGGGGATCCACCTCAACCGGCTCAACAACGAGTTCGAGGACTTCCTCTTCGGCCGGATCGACCTGCTCCTCGGCAAGGACGGAAAGAAGGGGCCCGACGGCGCCTACACCTCCGTCGAGCCCGCCGAGTCGGCGCTCCGCGAGGACGACACCGCCGACATCGCCGAGACCCTCCACATCGGCCGGATCGGGGTCCTGGACGCCGACTACGCGCCGCTCGTCATCGACTGGCGCGCCCCGGCCGCCGCACCGTTCTACCGCTCCACCCCGGTCGACCCCGGCCGGGTCGTGCGCCGCCGGGTCATCCGCTCCAAGGGACGCCGGGTCCTCGGCGTCGAGGACGACCTCATGCGCCCCTCGCTCACCGCCTACCTGGACGGCGAGCGGCTGCCGGTCGTCGGCGACGGGGCCCTGATGGCCGCGCTGGGGCAGGCCCGCAGCCACAGCATGCGGGACATCGTCGCCTCCATCCAGGCCGAGCAGGACCTCGTCATCCGGGCGCCCGCCGCCTCGGTCACCTACGTCGAGGGCGGGCCCGGCACCGGCAAGACCGCCGTCGCCCTGCACCGCGCCGCCTACCTGCTCTACCAGGACCGCCGGCGCTACTCCGGCGGCATTTTGATCGTCTCCCCGACCCCGCTGCTCGTCGCCTACACCGAGGGCGTGCTGCCCTCGCTCGGCGAGGAGGGCCAGGTCGCCATCCGCGCCGTGGGCTCGCTCGTCGACGGGGCGCAGGCCACCGAGTACGACGAGCCGGCCGTCGCCCGCGTCAAGGGCTCGTCCCGGATGCTCCACGTGCTGCGCAAGGCCGCCCGGGGGGCCCTGGAGCCCGACGTGCCGGTCGTCGGCCAACTGCCGCTGGACACCGCCGAGGACGCCGACGACGACGCCCCCCGCCCCACCGTCCGCACCGACCTGCTGCGGGTCGTCGCCTTCGGCCGCCGGATCGAGTTGGAGGCGGACGAGCTGCACCGCGTGCGGCAGAGCGCGCTGGGCGGCACCGCCCCCGTCAACCTGCTCCGCCCGCGGGCCAGACGGCTGCTCCTGGACGCCCTGTACGCGAAGTCCGGCGCGGGCCGCCGGCACGAGGACCCCGAGCTCGCCGCCGAGCTGCGCAGCTCCTTCGACGAGGACGTGTCCGGCGAGGACTCCTTCACCGACTTCCTCGACGCCTGGTGGCCCGAGCTGACCCCGCGCCAGGTGCTCGCGGCGATGGCCGACGAGAAGCGGCTCGCCCGGTGGTCGCGCCGGACCCTGAACCCCGGCGAGGTCCGCCGGCTCGCCCGCTCCCTGCGGCGGGACGCCTTCTCCGTCCACGACATCGCCCTCCTCGACGAGCTGGAGGCGATCCTCGGCACCCCCGCCCGCCCCCGGGCCAAGCGCCGCGACCTCGACCCGCTCGACCAGCTCACCGGCCTGGACGAGCTGATGCCGCAGCGCGAGGAGACCCAGCGCGAGCGCGCCGAGCGGCTGGCGGCGGAGCGCACCGAGTACGCGCACGTGATCGTCGACGAGGCGCAGGACCTCACCCCGATGCAGTGGCGGATGGTCGGCCGCCGCGGCCGCCACGCGACCTGGACGGTCGTCGGCGACCCGGCGCAGTCCTCCTGGTCGACGCCCGACGAGGCGGCCGCCGCCCGCGACGAGGCGCTCGGCACCCGCCCGCGCCGCCGCTTCGAGCTGACGGTCAACTACCGCAACCCCTCCGAGGTCGCCGACCTCGCCGCCAAGGTGCTCGCGCTCGCGATGCCCGGCAGCACCGCGCCGCGCGCCGTGCGCTCCACCGGGGTCGTGCCGTCGTTCGTCACCGCCCCCGACAAGGCCGGCCTGGAGGCCGTCGTGGTCGCCGAGGCCCGCCGGCTCCTGGCGGCGGTCGACGGGACGGTCGGCGTAGTCGTCGCCATGCAGCGCCGCGCCCAGGCGGCCCGCTGGCTCGCCCCGCTGGGCGACCGGGTCGTCGCGCTCGGCAGCCTGGAGGCCAAGGGCCTGGAGTACGACGCCACCGTCGTCGTCTCCCCGGCGGAGATCGCCGACGAGTCCCCGGCCGGGCTCCGCGTGCTGTACGTCGCCCTCACCCGGGCCACCCAGCAGCTCTCGGTCGTCTCGACGCAGCGGGACGTGCCGGACGCGGACGGGGTGCCGGACCTGCTGCGGGACTGAGGCGGGCGTCCGGGCCGGCCGGCCGGGTCCCGGGCGGCCGGGGGCGCGGGCGTTCCCGCGAGGGCGCGTTCCCAAACGGGAAGGGCGCTCGAAAAGAAGTCGAGGGACGGGAATGGCCTTGCGGGAATCCTTTGTTACCGTGGACGTGACACCGGCTCGATCCAAGCCCCCGGGCCCAACCTTCGTCGCCTAGAGCGACCACTTGCCGCGAGGCGAGCATGGCGGGCCGGTGTCGCCCACTTCGGCGGACGGGTCCGCACCACCTCGGTGGTGC
>NZ_JBHWZH010000030.1:0-52031 GCF_042728285.1 Streptomyces sp. NPDC060194
AAGAGACAGCCCCGGAGCAGTCCGGGGCGGGCCCTGTCGTCCGTGCGGGTCCCGGCGTCGCGATCAGCCCGCGAACTTGCGGCTCACGGCCTGGTAGACGCCCTCCGCCTCCGCGCCGAGCCGCGGACCGGCCAGCCAACCGCCGTTGACCGGGCCGATGGAGGTGTTGGAGAGCAGTTCGGGCCCGTTGCCGATGTCCCCGATCCAGCCGCCCCCGGACGAGCCTCCGGTCATCGTGCAGCCGATGCGGTACATGGTCGGCTCCTTCGCGCCGAGCGAGAGCCGCGAGGGGCCGCTCGAGCACTGCTGCATCGACTCGCCGTCGAAGGGCGGGGCCGCCGGGTAGCCGATGGCCGTCACGTTCTCGACGCCGGACGCCTCGGGTGCCTCGAAGTTCACCGGGAGCGCCGAACCCACCGTCTCCTCCAGCGACTTGCCCCCGCCGCTCTCCGGCGTCACGTGGATCACCGCGAAGTCGTAGCTCGCGCCGGCGCCGCCGGTGGGGCCGCCCTGCGCGATCCACTGGTCGGAGGTCTGCGCCCAGTCGCCCCACCACACCCCGAAGGGCGCGACGTCCTCCTGGGTGGCCCCGCCGAGCTCGGCGGTGGGCAGGGCGTCGTTGTTGTAGGAGGGGACGAAGGCGATGTTGCGGTACCAGCCGCCCTTGGCGCCGGCGTGCACGCAGTGGCCCGCCGTCCAGACCAGGTTGGACTTGCCCGGATTGGCGGGGTCCTGCACGACCGTGGCCGAGCAGACCATCGAGCCGTTCGGGCCGTCGAAGAAGACCTTGCCCGCCTGCGGCGCGTTCTCGGCGTACGGGGCCTCGACCGGCCGGGCCTCGACGGGCGCGGGCTCCGCGTCGGTGACGCCCTGCCCCGCCGCGATGTCCTCGGCCACCGGCTTCTCCGGCTGCTCGGCCTCGCGCATCCGGTCCGGGTCCCAGAGGTCCTCGATGATCGGGTTGATGTAGTCCTCGGCCTCGCGCAGCCAGTCGTCCTTGTCCCAGTTCTTCCACTCGCCGCCCCGCCACTTGTCGACGTCGATGCCGTGTTCCTTGAGGCGGTCCTTCAGGTCCTCCGGGATCTCGATCCCGCCGCTGCCGCCCGAGTCGCCTCCGTCCTGACCGGGGTCGACGCTCACGCTCGGCACGCTCCCCGCGGCGCCGTTCTCGCTCGATCCGCAGGCGGTAGTGGTGAACGCCAGAGCGGCGGCGAGCGTGACGGCCGTGAGGGCGGGCAGGGAGCTGCGGCGCGGACTCCGCTCCCGGCGGGTGGCGAAGGGCGGACGTATCGGTCGCATGTGGTTGATCCCCCTGTGAAGTGAGCGCGTCGGGCCATGGGCGCGACCGGGGCCGGTGCCAGGGCGGCGCGGCCTCCGGGAAGACGGTTTCCAGGCGGCGCCCACTCTATTCCGGTGCCGTGGGGGACGGTCGGAGACCGCGCGCCGGTTCCTTGAGGGTGCCCTCATCGCAAGGATCTTCTGTTTCGCCCGTGATCCCTGGCGGCCCGCGTCGTTGGTACGTACGGGGGACTGCTGCGCCGCGTTCGGCGCGGCGCAGCCCCTCGCGCACCGCCCCCGACCGACGTACAGCCGCGGGGCCGAGGGCCGGCCGCAGGGCCGGCCGGAGGGCCGGCGAGCTGAGGAGCTAAGGAACAACTCTCTTGGCCGTGACCGAACCTGCGACCACCCCGCACTCCGCGGTCGCACACGACGGGATTCTGCGCCGGCAGTCGGCGCGCGAGTCGGCCGCTCGTACCTACGCCCGCTCCCTGCCCATCGTCCCGGTTCGCGCCCGGGGGTTGACGATCGAGGGAGCCGACGGACGCCGGTACCTGGACTGCCTCTCCGGCGCCGGGACGCTGGCGCTCGGTCACAACCATCCCGTGGTGCTCGAGGCCATCAGGAAGGTGCTCGACTCGGGAGCGCCGCTGCACGTCCTCGACCTGGCCACCCCGGTGAAGGACGCCTTCACCACCGAACTCTTCAGCACCCTGCCGGCCGGGCTCGCGGGCCGGGCCCGCGTCCAGTTCTGCGGGCCGGCCGGTACGGACGCGGTCGAGGCCGCCCTCAAGCTGGTCCGCACCGCCACCGGTCGCTCCGGCCTGCTCGCGTTCACCGGGGCCTATCACGGCATGACCGCCGGAGCCCTGGACGCGTCCGGCGGCGCCCAGGACGTCCGGGTGACCCGGCTGCCGTTCCCCCAGGAGTACCGCTGCCCCTTCGGGACCGGCGGTGACCGCGGGGCCGAGCTCGCGGCCCGCTGGACCGAGAGCCTCCTCGACGATCCCAAGGCGGGGACGCCCGCGCCGGCGGGCATGATCGTGGAACCCGTGCAGGGGGAGGGAGGCGTGCATCCCGCCCCCGCCGAGTGGCTGCGCCGGATGCGCGCGATCACCGCCGCACGCGGTATCCCGCTCGTCGCGGACGAGGTGCAGACCGGCGTCGGACGGACGGGCACCTTCTGGGGGGTCGAGCACAGCGGCGTCGCGCCCGACGTGATGGTGATGTCGAAGGCCATCGGGGGGTCCCTGCCGCTCGCCGTCGTCGTCTACCGCGACGACCTCGACGTGTGGCAACCGGGCGCCCACGCCGGGACGTTCCGCGGCAACCAGCTCGCGATGGCCGCCGGGGCGGCCACCATGGCCTACGTCCGCGAGCACCGACTCGCCGACCGGGCGGCCGTGCTCGGCGCCCGGATGCTCGGCCGGTTGCAGGGCCTGGCCACCGGGTACGCGTGCATCGGCGACGTACGCGGTCGGGGCCTGATGATCGGCATCGAACTCGTCGACCCCCACCGGGACCCCGCGCCGTCGGCCGAAGGCCGGGACCACCCCGCCGCCGACAGAGAGGGTGCGCCCGGGCCCGCACCGGCCGACCCGGGGCTCGCGGCGGCCGTGCAGCAGGAGTGCCTGCGCCGCGGGCTCATCGTCGAACTCGGCGGCCGGCACAGCAGCGTCGTGCGGCTGCTGCCGCCGCTCACCATGACCGACGAACAGGCGGAAGCCGTCCTCGACCGGCTATCCGACGCCCTTGACGCCGCCGCCCGGACCCACCGGCCGACCGCCACCACCGGAGGCGGTCCGTGAACCACTCGCCGGAGCAACCCCGCCGCCCCGGGCCGGTGAACGGGGCGCGCCCCGCGGCCGTACCACCCGCCATCGCGTGCGCCGAAGGCCGCCCGTGCCCTCCGAGACGTCGGCCCACCGGTTGCACCCCGCCCCACGGCACCACCCCCATCGGAACCGCAAGGACCCTTTCGTGAACTCGATCCCCGCCCCCGCAGAAGAAGGCAGCCGCGGCTTCCCAACGTCGGCCACCGCCGTGGTCCCGCGCCGCCCGGAGACCGATCCGCTGGAGCACACCGACCCACGACGCGTCTCCGAGGCGGCCGGGGTGGAGAACCTGCTGCGCTGCTGGGTGCGGGAGAACGACCTGCGCCGGCCCGCCGGCGACACCCTGCGCATCCTGCTCGACGCCACCGGCACCGCACTGCTCGTCCCCGTGCGGTACTGGTCGCCCGGTGGATGGCACCGCTTCGGGACACCTCGGCTGGAGACCGCCCCCCTCGGCGCCCCCGGCGTTGACGCCGCGACCTTGGCCGCGCTGCTGGGCCGTGAGTCGTACCCCGCGGACGGCGTCACCGGGGACGGCGCCGACCTCGTGGGCCGCGTGGCGGACTCCGTGCGCCGCACCGCCACCTTCCTCACCCATGTCGCCAACCGGCAACGACCCGCGCCGGCCCACCCCGCCGACCTCGGCGGCACCCGTGCCGCTCCCCTCACCGACCCCACGGACCTCTTCCTCTCCGCCGAGCAGTCGCTGCTCCTCGGCCATCCCCTGCACCCCACACCCAAGAGTCGGGAGGGGCTCACCGAGACCGAATCCCACCTCTACTCGCCTGAGTTGAACGGCTCCTTCCCGCTCCACTGGACCGTCGTCGACCCCTCCGCGCTGCTCGCGGACTCGGCCTGGACGGAGCGAGGCCGCTCCGTCTCCGCCGCCCAGCTGACCGCCCGCCTGCTCGGGGACGACGCCCCCGCCGTCCCCGCCGGCGCGGCCCTGCTCCCGCTGCACCCCTGGCAGGCGAGGGAACTCGCCCACCGGCCCGAGGTCGCCGCGCTCTACGACGCCGGCCTCCTCACCGATCTGGGCCCCACGGGCGGCCCCTGGCATCCCACCTCCTCGGTGCGCACCGTCTACCGCGCCGACGCCCCGGCGATGCTCAAGCTGTCGCTCGGCCTGCGCATCACCAACTCCCGCCGCGAGAACCTCCACAAGGAACTCCACCGCGGGGTCGAGGTGCACCGGCTGCTCCGGGCGGGCCTCGCCGAGGAGTGGCAGGTGGCACACCCGGGCTTCGACATCGTCCGCGACCCCGCCTGGCTCGCCGTCCAGGGCCTGGACGGCCGACCGGTTGCAGGCCTCGACGTGGTCATCCGCCACAACCCGTTCCGGCCGGGCGACGACGCTGCCTGCGTCGCCGGACTCGTCTCGCCCCGTCCGGCCTCGGCCGTCCCCGGCGCCCCCTTCACCTCCCGTCTCGCCGAACTCGTCCAGCGCCTTGTCGCCCGTACCCGCCGCCCGACCGGGGCGGTGGCCACGGAGTGGTTCCTGCGGTACCTGCACTGCGTGATCCGGCCGGTCCTCTGGCTCGACAGCGAGGCCGGCATCGCCCTGGAGGCCCACCAGCAGAACACGCTCGTCCTGCTCGACCCCGAAGGCTGGCCCATCGGCGGCCGCTACCGGGACAACCAGGGCTACTACTTCCGCGAGTCCCGTCGGGCGGACCTCGACCGGCGGCTCCCGGGGATCGGCGAGCTCAGCGACACCTTCGTCGCCGACGACGTCACCGATGAGCGGTTCGCCTACTACCTCGGCATCAACAACGTCCTCGGTCTGATCGGAGCGTTCGGGTCCCAGCGGCTCGTGGACGAGTCCCTGCTGCTCGCGGCCTTCCGCCGGTTCCTCGGCGAGGCGTCCTGCGGACCGGCCGCACTCCGCTCCCCGCTGCCCGGACTGCTGCTCGACCGGCCCGAGCTGCGGTGCAAGGCCAACATGCTGACCCGGCTGCAGGGCCTGGACGAACTCGTGGGCCCCGTCGACACCCAGTCCGTCTACGTCACCATCGCCAACCCCCTCCACTCCTTCTGAATCCGTCCGCCCGCCACCACCGCCCGGCCGCGCCCCGCGGCCCCACCGAGAGGAGCACCGTCGTGCCGCCCCCCGAAGTGAGCACCGAAGCCGTCGTCAGCACCGCACCCGATCCCGGCGCACCCGCCGACCACCTCGGCCCGGTCGACGAGGGAAACGACGCCGTCGACACGGACGACACCCTGGACCTGCGCCTTCCCGACGAACTCGTCGCGCTCATCGCCGAGGAGAGCCTCACCTCCGCCGACGGCGCGGCCACCGCCGACGACGGACTGCTCGACCAGCTCGCCGGATGGGGCCCGGTGCCCACCTCCGCCGGTGTGTTCCAACTCGTCCCGGCCCGTACGGAACGCGACCTGCCGCTCATCTCCCGGTGGATGAACGACCCCGCCGTGGCCGCCTTCTGGGAACTGGAGGGGTCGGTCTCCCTGACCGCCGCCCACCTCGACGCCCAACTCGCCGGCGACGGCCGCAGCGTTCCCTGTCTCGGCGTGCTCGGCGGCGTCCCGATGAGCTACTTCGAGATCTACCGGGCTGACCTGGACCCGCTCGCCCGCCACTACCCCGCCCGCCCGCACGACACCGGCATCCACCTCCTGATCGGCGCCGTCGGGGACCGCGGGCGCGGCCTCGGCGCCGTTCTCCTGCGGGCCGTCGCGGATCTCGTCCTCGACCGCCGCCCTGCCTGCTCACGAGTCGTCGCCGAACCCGATCTCCGCAACACCGCTTCCATCTCCGCCTTCCTCAATGCCGGCTTCCGCTTCTCGGCGGAGCTCGAACTTCCGGACAAGCGCGCCGCGCTGATGATGCGCGACCGCGCCCTCCGCGGGCTGATCTGAACACCCGCTGCCTTGGATACACCGCTCGACCCGATCGGGTTCCCTGCCGATCCGTGTCACTTTCGAGGAGTTCCGTGATGCCAGACCCACCCCAACCACCGCACCACCCCGAACCGCCCGGCTCGCACGGGACCCCGCCCGGCCCATCCGGGACCCTGCCCGCGGCCGGGCCGGACCCGGCACCCCCGGACGCCCGCGCCGTCTGGGAGCGGGCGGCCCGCCGTCTGCTCGCCAAGATGCTGGGGGAGTTCGCCTACGAGGAGATCATCCGGCCCGCCCCGGCTCCCGGAGCCGGCCCCGACGCGTACCGGCTGCGCCTGGACGACGGCGGATCGATCGGGTTCCGCGCGCGGCGCCACGCCTACGGGAGCTGGCGGGTCGAACCCTCCACCCTGCGCGGCACGCCCCCCGACCCCCTGCACTTCCTCACCAGGGCGCGGCACACCCTGGGCCTCGACGGGGCCACCCTCGGGCACCTGATCCGCGAGCTCACCGCCACGCTCGCCTCCGACGTCCGCCTCGAACGCCACGCCCTGCCGGCCGCGCGGCTCGCCGACCTCGGCTACGCGGAGCTGGAGGGCCACCAGACCGGCCACCCCTGGCTCGTCGCCAACAAGGGCCGTCTCGGGTTCTCCGCCGCGGACACCGCCCGCTGGACACCCGAGGCACGTGTCCGAGGCCCGCTGCCCTGGATGGCCGTCAGCAAGGAACTCGCCGTCTACCGCGGCGCGGCCGGACTCGAGAGCGCCGAACGCCTCTACGCCCGTGAGCTCGACCCCCGCACACACCGGACCTTCTCGGACGTGCTCACAGCGCGCGGCCTGGACCCCGACCGGTACCTCTGGCTGCCGGTGCACCCCTGGCAGTGGGACGAGGTCGTGCGCCCGCTCTTCGCGCCGTCCGTGGCGGCGGGCGACATCGTCGCCCTGCCGACGGACGGCGACGACCGCCTGCCGCAGCAGTCCGTCCGCACCTTCCTGAACACGAGCCGCCCCGACCGCCACACGGTGAAACTCCCGCTGTCGGTGCTCAACACGCTGGTCTGGCGCGGCCTGCCCACCGAGCGCACCGTCGCCGCGCCGGCCGTCACCGCCTGGGTCCACGCCCTGCGCGACGCCGACCCGTTCCTCCGCGACGAATGCCGGGTCATCCTGCTCGGCGAGGTCGCCTCCGTCACCGTGCGGCATCCGGTCTACGACACGCTCGCCGAGGTGCCATACCAGTACAAGGAGCTGCTGGGAGCGATCTGGCGGGAACCGCTCGCCGGCCGGCTCGACGCCGGCGAACGCGCCCGCACCCTGGCCGCACTCCTGCACACGGACCCGGCGGGACGTTCCTTCACCGCGGAACTCGTGGCCCGCTCCGGGCTCGCCCCGCAGGACTGGCTCCGCCGGCTCCTCGCCGCGCTGCTCCCGCCGCTGCTGCACTTCCTCTACCGCTACGGCACCGTCTTCTCCCCGCACGGCGAGAACGCCATCGTCGTCTTCGACGAGCACGACGTCCCCGTACGCCTCGCCGTCAAGGACTTCGTCGACGACGTGAACGTCAGCTCCGAACCGCTGCCCGAACACGACACCATGCCCGACGACGTCCGCGCGGTACTGCTCACCGAGGAGCCCGCGTTCCTCACGCAGTTCATCCACTCCGGCCTCTTCATCGGCGTCTTCCGCTACCTCGCACCCCTGTGCGAGGAGCAGCTCGACGTCCCGGAGACCGTCTTCTGGTCACTCGTGCGAGCGGAGATCCTCCGCCAGCAGGCGCGCTTCCCGGAGCTCAAGGAGCGCCACGAGATGTTCGACCTGCTCACCCCGGACATCGCGCGCCTCTGCCTCAACCGCAATCGCCTGCATCTCGACGGCTACCGAGACCGCGACACGCGCCCCCACGCGGCCGTCCACGGCACCGTCCGGAATCCGCTGGCCGGGCCGTGAGTGTCAGTGGTCCCGTCTAGGGTGGACGAGCTATGACGAAGCCCTCTCTCCCCGAACTCCTGCACGCCGCCGTCACCGCCGTCGGCGGGTCGGAGCGCACCGGCCAGGTCACCATGGCCGAGACCGTCGCCGCGGCGATCGACGACGGTTCCCATCTGCTGATCCAGGCGGGCACCGGCACCGGTAAGTCCCTCGGCTACCTGGTTCCGGCGCTCGCGCACGGGGAGCGGGTGGTCGTCGCCACCGCCACCCTCGCGCTCCAGCGCCAGCTGGTGCAGCGGGACCTGCCCCGCACGGTGGACGCCCTGCAGCCGCTGCTGCGCCGGCGGCCGAACTTCGCCATGCTGAAGGGCCGCTCCAACTACCTCTGCCTGCACCGGCTGCACGAGGGCATGCCGCAGGACGAGGAGGACGGTCTCTTCGACCAGTTCGAGGCGGCCGCCCCGACCAGCAAACTGGGCATGGACCTGCTGCGCATGCGCGACTGGGCGGACGAGACGGAGACCGGCGACCGCGACGACCTCACCCCCGGCGTCTCCGACCGCGCCTGGAACCAGGTCTCCGTCTCCTCCCGGGAGTGCCTCGGGGCGAGCAAGTGCGCGTACGGGGCCGAGTGCTTCGCCGAGATGTCCCGCGAGCGGGCCAAGCTGGCCGACGTCGTCGTCACCAACCACGCCCTGCTCGCCATCGACGCGATCGAGGGCGCCCCCGTCCTGCCCTCGCACGAGGTCCTGATCGTCGACGAGGCCCACGAACTGGTGGGACGGGTCACGGGCGTCGCCACCGGCGAGCTGACCCCCGGCCAGGTCAACCGGGCGGTGCGCCGGGCCGCGAAACTCGTCAACGAGAAGGCCGCCGACCAGCTGCAGACGGCCGCGGAGACCTTCGAGCGGCTCATGGAGCTCGCCCTGCCCGGCCGTCTGGAGACCGTGCCCGAGGACCTCGGTTACGCCCTCATGGCGCTGCGCGACGCCTCCCGCACGGTGATCTCGGCGATCGGCAGCACCCGTGACAAGTCCGTCCAGGACGAGGACGCCGTCCGCAAGCAGGCGCTCGCCGCGGTCGAGTCCGTCCACGACGTGGCCGAGCGGATCACGCAGGGCTCCGAGTGGGACGTCGTCTGGTACGAGCGGCACGACCGGTTCGGAGCGTCGCTGCGGGTCGCCCCCATGTCCGTCTCCGGGCTGCTGCGGGAGAAGCTCTTCACTGACCGGTCCGTCGTCCTGACCTCCGCCACCCTGAAGCTCGGTGGCGACTTCAACGGGGTCGGCGCGTCCCTCGGCCTGGCGCCGGAAGGCGTCACGGGGCCCGAGGACGATCCCTTCCCCACCTGGAAGGGGCTCGACGTCGGCTCACCGTTCGACTACGGGAAGCAGGGCATCCTCTACGTCGCGAAGCACCTGGCGCAGCCGGGTCGTGAGGGCACCCGCACCGACATGATCGACGAGCTCGCCGAGCTGATCGAGGCCTCCGGCGGCCGGACCCTCGGACTCTTCTCCTCGATGCGGGGCGCCCAGGCCGCTGCCGAGGCACTGCGCGGGCGACTTCCGATGCCGATCCTGCTGCAGGGCGAGGACACGCTCGGCGAGCTGATCAAGAAGTTCGCGGCGGATCCGGAGACCTGCCTCTTCGGCACGCTGTCCCTCTGGCAGGGCGTGGACGTGCCCGGTCCGAGCTGCCAGCTCGTGATCATGGACCGGATCCCGTTCCCCCGCCCGGACGACCCGCTGATGAGCGCCCGGCAGAAGGCGGTGGAGGAGGCCGGCGGCAACGGCTTCATGGCGGTCGCCGCCACACACGCCGCGCTGCTGATGGCGCAGGGGGCCGGCCGTCTGGTGCGGGCCACCGGTGACCGCGGCGTCGTGGCCGTCCTTGATCCGCGCCTGGCCACCGCCCGGTACGGGAGCTACCTGCGCGCCTCACTGCCCGAGTTCTGGTTCACCACCGATCGCAACCAGGTACGCCGATCGCTGGCGGCCATCGACGCGGCGGCGAAGGCCGACGGCGCGTAGCGGGGACGGGCCGGGGTGGATGCGACGGGCCCCCGGAACCGGCGCAGTTGGTTCCGGGGGCCGGCTCAGGGGCCGCGACGGGCTCAGACCCGGCGCAGGACCGCCACGACCTTGCCCAGGATGGTCGCGTCGTCACCCGGGATCGGCTGATAGGCGGCGTTGTGCGGCAGGAGCCAGACGTGCCCGTCCTCGCGCTTGAACCGCTTCACGGTGGCCTCTCCGTCGAGCATGGCGGCGACGATGTCGCCGTTCTCCGCGACGGGCTGGCGGCGGACGGTGACCCAGTCGCCGTCACAGATGGCCGCCTCGATCATCGAGTCGCCGACGACCTTGAGCACGAAGAGCTCGCCGTCGCCGACCAGCTGGCGGGGGAGGGGGAACACGTCCTCCACCGACTCCTCGGCGAGGATGGGGCCGCCGGCCGCGATCCGGCCGACGAGCGGGACGTACG
Source organism: Streptomyces sp. NPDC060194 (assembly GCF_042728285.1). Lineage (NCBI taxonomy): Bacteria > Bacillati > Actinomycetota > Actinomycetes > Kitasatosporales > Streptomycetaceae > Streptomyces > Streptomyces sp. NPDC060194. Next base: position 10,385 of record NZ_JBHWZH010000030.1, read on the forward strand.
AGGCCGCGGGCTTGCCCGTGGTGTCGGCGGGCACCGGGCTCGGCTGGTCGGAGCCGCGGACCTCGTAAGCACGGGGGCGGTGCGGGTCGCGGCGCAGGAAGCCCTTGCGTTCGAGAGCCATGAGCTGGTGGGCGACCGACGAGGTGCTCGATAGCCCGACGGCCTGGCCGATCTCGCGCATCGACGGCGGGTACCCGCGGCGCTGCACCGAGTCCCTGATGACCTCGATCACGCGGCGCTGGCGGTCGGTGAGCCCCGAGCTGTCCGCGCGGATCCCTGGAGGTCGGCCCGGTAGCGAGCGTGTGGGCTTGGGCCCCTCGGGGGCCATGGATGCTTCGCTCATGGCATGCACCGGCTCGAGTCGGCCCAGGGCGCCCTGGGCGGTGATGGTGGCGCTCTCTGCGGTCGTGGTCACGTCGGCCCCTCTCGAGATTGACTCTCCCTGACCGGACAACGGTAGTAGCTTTCGAAAGGTTGCGCCAAACACACGTTCGAGTGAATATTTCCGGATTGACTGCCGCGCTCCACCACTCGGGTGTATGGCCGCCCCGTCCGGCGGGCGGCGATTCGCAGCATTACGCTATCGTTCCGGCTGGTTCGCGCCGCCCGCGGGTGCCGCGGGCAGCTCACACGCCGAGCGGCCAGGGCGCCGCCCCGGGCATCACGCGGCGCGACACGCTCCGACCCCTCGGTCATCGCGCACCCCTAGATCTAGTGGTTCCATGGGCTGCGCAACCCACCAGTAGTGGTCCGCTATGCTGGTGGCCACTCGGCGGGGCGGCATCACGTCTGTCGGGGGATCGCTCAATCGCGCTGTTCAAGAAGGGTGGAAGGTTGTGCACTGCCCTTTCTGCAGGCACCCCGACAGCCGGGTCGTCGACAGCCGCACGACGGACGACGGGACGTCGATCCGCAGGCGTCGCCAGTGCCCCGACTGCACCCGGCGCTTCACCACGGTGGAGACCTGCTCGCTGATGGTGATCAAGCGCAGCGGCGTCACCGAGCCGTTCAGCCGCGCCAAGGTCATCAGCGGCGTTCGCAAGGCCTGCCAGGGCCGGCCGGTCACGGAGGACGCGCTCGCCCAGCTCGGGCAGCGGGTGGAGGAGGCGCTCCGGGCCACCGGCAGTGCCGAGCTCACCACCCATGACGTCGGCCTCGCCATACTCGGACCGCTGCAGGAGCTCGACCTGGTCGCGTATCTGCGCTTCGCCTCCGTCTACCGTGCCTTCAACTCGCTCGAGGATTTCGAGCTCGCGATCGGGGAACTCCGTGCCCGGTCGGCCGACGGGGCCGCCGGGGTCCCCGTCCCCTCCGCCGCGGCCGACTGAACCCGGCCCTCCGGCGGGTTCGCGGCCGCCACAGGACGTGCCGCGCGCGTGACGCGCGCGGCGTGCGACATCAGAACAGACAGCATCGACACCGTGCCACGGGAAGATCGCGGCACTAGTGGGCGTTTCGCCCATGTATGGGAGGCGGCATGACCGAGACGACGAGCGGACCGGCGCGAGGTTCCCGAGCCAAGGGTTCCAAGGCCGGGGCGGCCCGGCAGGGGCTGCGCATCGCGCGTATCCACACCACCCCGGGCGTGCACCCGTACGACGAGGTCACGTGGGAGCGCCGTGACGTCGTCATGACGAACTGGCGCGACGGCTCGGTCAACTTCGAGCAGCGCGGCGTCGAGTTCCCCGCCTTCTGGACCGTGAACGCGGTCAACATCGTCACGAGCAAGTACTTCCGCGGCGCGGTCGGCACCCCGCAGCGCGAGACGAGCCTGCGCCAGCTGATCGACCGGATCGTCAAGACGTACCGCAAGAGCGGCGAGGAGAACGGCTACTTCTCGGCCCCCGAGGACGCGGAGATCTTCGAGCACGAGCTCGCGTACGCGCTGCTGCACCAGATCTTCAGCTTCAACTCGCCGGTGTGGTTCAACGTCGGCACCCCGCAGCCCCAGCAGGTCTCCGCCTGCTTCATCCTGTCCGTCGACGACTCCATGGAGTCGATCCTCGACTGGTACAAGGAAGAGGGCATGATCTTCAAGGGCGGTTCCGGCGCCGGCCTGAACCTCTCCCGCATCCGCTCCTCCAAGGAGCTGCTCTCCTCCGGCGGCAACGCCTCCGGTCCCGTCTCGTTCATGCGCGGCGCCGACGCCTCCGCCGGCACGATCAAGTCCGGCGGCGCCACCCGCCGTGCGGCCAAGATGGTCGTCCTCGACGTCGACCACCCGGACATCGAGGACTTCATCGAGACCAAGGTCAAGGAGGAGGAGAAGATCCGCGCCCTGCGCGACGCGGGCTTCGACATGGACCTGGGCGGCGACGACATCACGTCCGTCCAGTACCAGAACGCCAACAACTCGGTTCGTGTGAACGACGAGTTCATGAAAGCCGTCGAGAACGGCACCGAGTTCGGCCTGCGCGCCCGGATGACCGGCGAGGTCATCGAGAAGACCGACGCCAAGGCGCTGTTCCGCAAGATGGCCGAGGCTGCCTGGGCCTGCGCCGACCCGGGCATCCAGTACGACGACACGATCAACGCCTGGCACACCTGCCCCGAGTCCGGCCGGATCACCGCGTCGAACCCGTGCAGCGAGTACATGCACCTGGACAACACGTCCTGCAACCTGGCCTCGCTGAACCTGATGAAGTTCCTCAAGGACGACGGCGAGGGCCACCAGTCCTTCGAGTCCGAGCGCTTCGCCAAGGTCGTCGAGCTCGTGATCACGGCGATGGACATCTCCATCTGCTTCGCCGACTTCCCCACCGAGAAGATCGGCGTCAACACCCGCGCCTTCCGCCAGCTCGGCATCGGCTACGCCAACCTGGGCGCCCTCCTCATGGCGACCGGCCACGCGTACGACTCCGACGGCGGCCGCGCCCTCGCCGGCGCGATCACCTCGCTGATGACCGGCACGTCCTACCGCCGCTCCGCGGAGCTCGCCGCGGTCGTGGGCCCGTACGACGGCTACGCCCGCAACGCCGAGCCGCACCAGCGCGTGATGAAGCAGCACGCCGACGCCAACACCGCGGCCACCCGCATGGACGACCTGGACTCCCCGGTCTGGGCCGCGGCCACCGAGGCCTGGCAGGACGTGCTCCGCCTGGGCGCGAAGAACGGTTTCCGCAACGCGCAGGCCTCGGTCATCGCGCCCACCGGCACCATCGGTCTCGCCATGTCCTGCGACACCACCGGCCTGGAGCCGGACCTCGCGCTGGTCAAGTTCAAGAAGCTCGTCGGCGGCGGCTCCATGCAGATCGTCAACGGCACCGTGCCGCAGGCGCTGCGCCGCCTCGGCTACCAGCCGGAGCAGGTCGAGGCGATCGTCGAGCACATCGCCGAACACGGCAACGTGGTCGACGCCCCGGGCCTGCGCACCGAGCACTACCCGGTGTTCGACTGCGCGATGGGCGAGCGCTCCATCTCCGCGATGGGCCACGTCCGCATGATGGCGGCCATCCAGCCGTGGATCTCCGGCGCGCTCTCCAAGACCGTCAACCTGCCGGAGACGGCGACGGTCGAGGACGTCGAGGAGGTCTACTTCCAGGCCTGGAAGATGGGCGTCAAGGCGCTCGCGATCTACCGCGACAACTGCAAGGTCGGCCAGCCGCTCTCCGCGAAGAAGAAGGAGCAGGAGAAGGCCGAGGTCACCGCCTCCGCCGAGGACACGATCCGCGCGGCCGTCGAGAAGGTCATCGAGTACCGCCCGGTCCGCAAGCGCCTCCCCAAGGGCCGCCCGGGCATCACCACCTCCTTCACCGTGGGTGGCGCCGAGGGCTACATGACGGCGAACTCCTACCCGGACGACGGTCTGGGCGAGGTCTTCCTGAAGATGTCCAAGCAGGGCTCGACCCTCGCGGGCATGATGGACGCCTTCTCCATCGCGGTCTCCGTGGGCCTGCAGTACGGGGTCCCGCTGGAGACGTACGTCTCGAAGTTCACGAACATGCGCTTCGAGCCGGCCGGGATGACCGACGACCCGGACGTCCGGATGGCGCAGTCGATCGTGGACTACATCTTCCGCCGTCTCGCGCTCGACTTCCTGCCGTTCGAGACCCGTTCCGCGCTCGGCATCCACTCCGCCGAGGAGCGCCAGCGCCACCTGGACACCGGCTCCTACGAGCCGCTGGAGGAGGACGAGCTCGACGTGGAGGGCCTCTCGCAGTCGGCCCCCCTGCAGCAGGAGCTCAAGGCGGTGTCCTCGCCGGCCGAGGCGCCGGCCCCGCAGGTCGCGCACAACAACGCGGAGCTGGTCGAGATGAAGCTCGGCGTCCAGGCCGACGCCCCGCTCTGCTTCTCCTGCGGCACCAAGATGCAGCGCGCCGGCTCGTGCTACATCTGCGAGGGCTGCGGCTCGACCAGCGGGTGCAGCTGACCGCTCGACCGGCCGTCGACACCCTTTAGGGGCGCGGTCGGCGGCCGGACGGCATGACGGGGCGGGGAGCACGGTCCGACGACCGCGCTCCCCGCCCCGGTGCGTTCCGGGACGGCCCTGTCAGGCCCCCGGGGCGCCCATGACCGTGGCGAACGTCCGCGGATCGGTGTCGAACCCGCGGACGTCCTTGCGCAGCGTCCAGCTGCCGCCCCCGACCCGGACGAACTCCGCGACGGTGGCCGCGGTGGCCTCGGGCACGCCCGACAGGTCGTCCGAGAACAGCTCGGTGTGGCCCTCGCGCAGCTGGACGCCGGTGCCCGCCACCTCGCCGAACGTCAGACGGCCCGCGCGCTGCTGGACGACGACGCCGATCACGATCCGGCCGTGGTCGGCGGACATCCGGCCGGGCTCCAGGGACATGACCTCGTCGTAACCGAGACCCTGCCCCGTGGTGCTGTCCCGGTCGAGGCTGATCGTGCCGTCGGGGGACCGCTCGCCGAAGTGCACCAGGTAGACGGGCCGCTCGTGCGGGGAGTCGGCGCGGTAGACCGCGGCGACGAGGTCGAGGTCGTGGGCCGGTGCGCCCAGCGGGCTCGGGTCCCATCGCAGTCGTGCCTCGACCTTCCCGAATTCCTTCGCGAAGTCCTTGCCTCTCGTGCTCATCGGGCTTCCCCTCCGTTGTCCAAAGCTCCGCTGGGAACGTACTCGGCTCCCGGGCCCGGCTACCCCGCCGGGTCGGAAATGACCGCGGCGACCGCCGGCCGGGGATCGGCGGAGTGTGACCCGGCCCACGCGGCGCACCGTACGATGGCGCGGTGCTGGTCAAGTGGATTCGCTGCACGGTGGTGGACCGCCCCGCTTTCGAACGGGGGCAGCGGAAGTGGGCGGGGTTGCCCGGCGAACCGGGGTTCAGGGGGCAGGGCGGCGGCTGGAGCCGGGCACGCCCCGAGGTGGCGCACGTCTTCGCCTTCTGGGAGAGCCGGGCCTTCTACGACTCGTTCATGGCCCGCTCGCACGACCGGCTGGCCGCGGCGCAGGTGGGCACCTTCAAGGACGCCGAGGTCAGGCTCTTCGACCACCGCTTCGACGTCAAGTCGGGCTTCGAGCCCCGCTTCACCGACGCCGACGTCGCACGGATCGCCCACTGCGTCGTCCGCGAGGAGCGCGCCGAGCACTTCGCCCTGATGCAGCGCAAGGTGTGGAACCCGGCGATGGCCGGGTCCCCGGGCATGCTGCGCGGGCTGTTCGGGGAGTCGCCGGGCAGCGAGTTCGTGACCCTCTCGCTGTGGCAGTCGGCCGCCGAACGCGGCAAGTACCGCGCCGACGGCGTCCGGCGTCTCCTGCGGCGGGCCGAGACCGAGACGGACGTCGTGAGGCTGACCGGAGACGTGGTCCAACTCGATCCGGCCTGGAGTGTTTGAAACCGCGACGTGCGCTTATGGCGCGCGACAGCCCGAGCGCGCCCCGAGGTCGTCGATCGGCACCCGCCCGGCAGCAGACTCGACCGCTCACCCGGGCGGAAAACGATCTAGGGTTTCGACATGGCACGACCGCGGCGCATCGTATTGGTACGGCACGGCGAATCGGAGGGCAACGCGGACGACTCGGTGTACGAGCGCGAGCCCGACCACGCCCTGCGGCTGACCGAGAACGGCCTCCGCCAGGCGCGGGCGGCCGGCGGACCGCTGCGCGAGCTGTTCGGCCGAGAGCAGGTCAGCGTCTACGTCTCGCCGTACCGCCGCACCCACGAGACGTTCCGCGCGCTCGACCTCGATCCGGACCTCGTCCGGGTCCGCGAGGAACCACGGCTGCGCGAGCAGGACTGGGGGAACTGGCAGGACCGGGAGGACGTGCGGCTCCAGAAGGCCTACCGGGACGCCTACGGTCACTTCTTCTACCGCTTCGCCCAGGGCGAGTCCGGTGCCGACGTCTACGACCGGGTGGGCGCCTTCCTGGAGAGCCTGTTCCGCAGCTTCGAGGACCCCGACCATCCGCCGAACGTGCTCCTGGTGACGCACGGACTGACGATGCGGCTGTTCTGCATGCGCTGGTTCCACTGGTCGGTCGCCGAGTTCGAGTCGCTGGTCAACCCCGGCAACGCGGAGACCCGCGCGCTGATCCTCGGCGAGGACGGCAGGTACACCCTGGACCGCCCGTTCGAGCAGTGGTGCGATCCCGAGACGCACTGGCGCCACCGGATAGAGTCGTGAAGCGATGACCGCTGACCTGAGCCCCTCCGCCGGCCGGACCCCGGCCACCACGCCCACCGAACGCTACTTGCGCGCCCTGGCGAGCCTCCGCGGCCTGTCGGTGGGCGACGCCCTCGGCTCGCAGTTCTTCGTCCCCGCGAACTACCCCCTTCTGGGCCGTCGCGAGCTGCCGCCGGGCGACTGGCAGTGGACGGACGACACCGAGATGGCCGCCTCGGTCGCGGCCGTGCTCGCCGTCCACGGCCGCCTCGACCAGGACGCGCTCGCGCGGTCCTTCGCCGAGCACCACGACTTCGACCGCGGTTACGGACCCGCGGTCAACCGCATGCTCCGCCTCGTGCGCGAGGGCGGCGACTGGCGTGAGCTGTCGGCCGCGCTCTTCAACGGCCAGGGATCCTGGGGGAACGGGGCCGCGATGCGGATCGCGCCCCTGGGCGCCTGGTACGCCGACGACCCCGAGCAGGCCACCCACCAGGCGGAGATCTCCGCCTACCCCACCCACCAGCACCGCGAGGCCGTGGTCGGGGCGATGGCGGTCGCCGCCGCGGCCGCCGTGGTCGCCGGTGCACCGACGCCGCCGCGACCCGGCGAGCTGCTCGACTCGGTGATCGCGCTTCTGCCGCGCAGCGCCGTGACCGCGGGACTGCGCAGGGCCCGCGGCATGCTCGACTACGACGACGCGCAGACCGTCGCCGCGGTCCTGGGCTGCGGACGCCGTACGACCGCGCACGACACGGTGCCGTTCGCCCTGTGGTCCGCCGCCCGCGGTCTGGGCGACTTCACGTCGGCCTTCTGGACCACCGCCCAGGTGGGCGGCGACGTCGACACCACCTGCGCCATCGTCGGCGGGATCGTGGCGGCGAGCCCCCTGGGGGCGCCGCCCGCCGCTTGGGTCGGGCGCACCGAGCCGGTCCCCGCCTGGGTGCCCACCGAGCCGGTCTGACCTGGCGTTCCGCCGTAGCCGTGGGGCGGTGCCGGCCCGCCTGCTCCGCCCCACGCGCAACCGTCATCCGCCCGACCACCGCATTTCACCGGCCCGGGTGTCGGTGCGGGGGCCGAGGGGCGTAGCCTGATGGGCGCCATGCCGTACGAAGCACCCACCCACACCGTCGAGCGCTCCCTCCGCGCCACCACCGGAGCGAGGATCGTCGCAGGCGTCGACGAGGTGGGCCGCGGCGCCTGGGCCGGGCCCGTCACCGTGTGCGCCGCCGTCACCGGCCTGCGCCGGCCCCCCGAGGGCCTCACGGACTCCAAGCTGATCAGCCCCCGGCGCCGCGACGAACTCGACGTGAAGCTGCGCAGCTGGGTGACCGCCTACGCGCTCGGGAACTCCTCACCCGAGGAGATCGACGAGCTGGGGATGACGGCCGCCCTGCGCCTCGCCGCGGTCCGCGCCCTGGAGGGCCTGCCTGTGCGGCCCGAAGCGGTCATCCTGGACGGCAAGCACGACTACCTCGGCGCGCCCTGGAAGGTCCGGACCGTCATCAAGGGGGACCAGTCCTGCGTGGCCGTCGCCGCGGCGTCGGTGATCGCCAAGGTCCACCGTGACAAACGGATGGCAGAACTGGGCGCCGAGCATGCAGACTTCGCCTTCGCGGCCAACGCCGGCTACCCCTCGCCGGTCCACCGGGCGGCGCTGGCGGAACGGGGCCCCACTCCGTACCACCGGATGTCGTGGTCGTATCTTGATGCGTTGCCCCGATGGCAGCACCTCAAGAAGGTCCGCGCGCCCGCGGTGGCCGATGCACCGGTCATGGAAGGTCAACTCGGTTTCGACTTCTGATACTTCCTGCCACATCGTTATGTGATCTCCGATGCGTTTCGCACCGGTTCTTGATAGAAACCACATCATGCCTCTCCCTCCCGAGGAGCCTCAGATTCACGAGAGTGCCCAGGGTCCCAGCGTCGCGCCGGCCGCCGGACGCGTCACGCCGACCCCCCGTCCCGTACCCGGTCCACGCCCCGCGGCGCCGCCGCGACCCGGTCGTCCCGGACCCGGTGTCCGGCCCGCGCCGCCCGTGCAGCGCGTGCCCCCGCAGGCCGCCCGCCCCGCCGCGCCGGCCCGTCCCGGCCCGCCCGCCCCGGCGGTCGCGCGCCCGCAGGTCCAGCTCATCCCGGCCTCGGCCGAGGGTGCGCTGGACGCCGCCGAGGAGGCGGTGGACCTGCTGCTCGACACGGGCCGCGCGCCCGGCGAGGTCCTGCTGCTGACCACCGGCGACCCGCACCCCTGGGCGGCCCACGAGCTGTCCTTCGGAGCCGCCTCCTACTGGGCGCAGCACGACGCCAAGGACGACGTCTTCTACGCGACGGCCGACTCTCTGGAGCGCGCCTCTGGGCGTCCCGTCGTGGTCGTCGCGGTCAACGGCGGACCCGATGCGGCGCTCACCGGCTTCCTGCCGCGGGCGCTGGCCAAGGCGGGCGTTCTGCTGATCGTCTGCGGGGACCCGCAGCGCGTGGACGGCGTACTCGGCACGAAGGGCTGACGCGGCCCGGTCCGTCCGGCCCGCGTCCCCGCCGATCGCACGAGGCCCCCGGCCAGGCCGCCCCCAAGGGGAGCGACCCGGCCGAGGGCCTCGTGCGCCCTCACGGTGCGGCGGTCAGCGCGCCGCCGCGTGCCGCAGCGCGTCCACCGCTCCGCTGCCCGTACGAGGCAGCGGAGCGGGCGCCTCACCGATCAGCAGCGGCGGGGACCCGGTCGAGGGACGGCGGCCGCCCCGGCCCTCGCCGAGGACCTGCCAGCCGTGCTCCGTGAGCGTGATGTACGCCCCGCACCGCAGTCCGTGCAGCGTGCACGCGTCCCGCAGCCCCCACATCCACGCCCCGTCCTCCTCCGTCCACCGGGCGTCCCCGTCGCGGCAGTAGATCAGCACGGCGGTGTGGACGGGCGTGCGCCGGCGCAGGTCGTGCGGGATCACCCTGCGGAGCTGGGTGAGGAGCGCGTTGCGGAACAGCCAGCCGTCCGGGGCGCCCGCCCGGGGCGTGAACGAGGCGCTCGCCAGCAGCCGTTCCTCCGGACCGAGGACGGCGACGACCGCGGTCGAGGGACCGGGCTCGTGCCGCGCGTGCAGCCCGCTGACGACCTCGCGAGGATCGCGCAACAGCGGGATGCCCGCGGCGGTCCATTCGGCGGGTTCGAGCTGACGGGAGAGACGGCTGGCGGAGTCGGCTGACGACGGGATCGGGGCGGCTGCGGACGGAGCGAATCCGAAGCTCACGGTCCTCCCTTCGGCTACACGCCCACGCTGGGGGCAGGGTCGGATGGAGGGAGTGCGCCACGGCATGACCGATCCACCCCTACCGGACGGCGGAAGGCGATGCGGGAGCACCTCAATTCTCGCCGCCGTATCCGTATGCGGCAACGAGCAATTGACGGGAGCGACCGGAATCTTCCGGAGTGCCGTCTATATCCCCGCCGATGTCCACTCCGGGCGCCGGCCGCCGCCGCGACCGCCCCGGACGCTCCGTCGCCCGCGTGCTCACCCTGCGCACAACCGGTGGACCGTCCTCCGATTCGCCCGGCGGCGGGGCCGGCGATTGGGCCGTTGTCAGTGCGGTGGGGTTGCATGGAGGCATGAGCAACCACGAGCTGCGTGCCGAAGCCGACGCCGTCCTCGCCGAGCTGATCGGAGACCCCGGCGGTACGGCGCGGCTGCGCGAGGACCAGTGGCAGGCGGTGCACGCCCTCGTGGAGGAACGCAGGCGCGCCCTCGTGGTGCAGCGCACCGGCTGGGGCAAGTCGGCCGTCTACTTCGTCGCCACCGCCCTGCTGCGCCGGCGCGGCTCGGGCCCGACGGTGATCATCTCGCCGCTGCTCGCCCTGATGCGCAACCAGGTCGAGTCGGCGGCCCGGGCCGGCATCCGGGCGCGCACGATCAACTCGGCCAACCCGGAGGACTGGGAGACGATCTACGGCGAGGTCGAACGCGGCGAGACGGACGTCCTCCTCGTCAGTCCCGAACGGCTGAACTCGGTGGACTTCCGCGACCAGGTCCTTCCGAAGCTCGCCGCCACCACCGGCCTCCTGGTGGTCGACGAGGCGCATTGCATCTCCGACTGGGGCCACGACTTCCGGCCCGACTACCGGCGGCTGCGCGCGATGCTGGCCGAGCTGACGCCCGGTGTGCCCGTGCTCGCCACCACGGCCACGGCCAACGCCCGCGTCACCGCCGACGTCGCCGAGCAATTGGGCACCGGGGCCGGTGAGGCGCTGGTGCTGCGCGGCCCGTTGGAGCGGGAGAGCCTGCGCCTCGGCGTGGTGACGCTGCCGGACGCCGCCCACCGCCTCGGCTGGCTCGCCGACCACCTCGGCGAGCTCCAGGGGTCCGGGATCGTCTACACCCTCACCGTGGCCGCCGCCGAGGAGGCCACCGCCTTCCTCCGGCAGCGCGGCTACGAGGTGGCCTCCTACACCGGGCGCACGGAGAACGCCGACCGGCTCCAGGCCGAGACCGACCTCCAGGAGAACCGCGTCAAGGCCCTCGTCGCGACCTCGGCGCTGGGCATGGGCTTCGACAAGCCGGACCTCGGGTTCGTCATCCACCTCGGCTCCCCCTCCTCGCCGATCGCCTACTACCAGCAGGTCGGACGGGCCGGCCGCGGGGTCGAGCACGCCGACGTCCTGCTGCTGCCGGGCAAGGAGGACGAGGCGATCTGGCGCTACTTCGCCGACACCGCGTTCCCGCCCGAGACCCAGGTGCGCCAGACCCTCTCCGCCCTCGCCGACGCCGGACGCCCGCTGTCCGTCCCGGCGTTGGAGGCCGCCGTCGAACTGCGCCGGAACCGGCTCGAGACCATGCTCAAGGTGCTCGACGTGGACGGCGCCGTCACCCGGGTGAAGGGCGGCTGGAGCGCCACCGGCCGTCCGTGGAGCTACGACGCCGAGCGCTACGCGTGGGTCGCCCGCCAGCGCGCCGCCGAGCAGCAGGCCATGCGCGACTACGTGGCGACGTCCGGCTGCCGGATGGAGTTCCTCCGGCGGCAGCTCGACGACGAGGGAGCGGCCCCGTGCGGCCGGTGCGACAACTGCGCCGGCTCCTGGGCCGATCCGTCGGTCTCGGAGGAGGTGCTGAGCGGGGCGGCGAAGGAACTCGACCGGCCGGGCGTGGAGGTCGAGCCGCGCCGCATGTGGCCGACGGGGATGCCGGCCCTGGGGATCGACCTCAAGGGCCGCATCCCGGCCGGAGAGCAGTGCTCCTCGGGGCGCGCGCTCGGCCGTCTCTCCGACATCGGCTGGGGCAACCGGCTGCGCCCGCTCCTCGCCGAGAACGCGCCCGACGGGCCGGTCCCCGAGGAGGTCCTGAACGCCGCCGTGACCGTCCTCGCGGACTGGGCGCGCTCGTCCGGCGGTTGGGCCTCCGACGCGGGGCGCCGGCCGGTGGGCGTCGTCGCCGTCCCCTCGCTGACCCGGCCCGAGCTCGTCGACTCCCTGGCCCGGGGCATTGCGACCGTGGGTCGCCTCCCCTTCCTCGGCACCCTCGCGTACACCGGCCCCGACGGGGCCCACCGGGCCCGGCGCAGCAACTCCGCCCAGCGGCTGCGCGCCCTCTCCGAGGCCTTCGACGTGCCGGACGATCTGGCGGAGGCGCTCGCCGGCTCGCCCGGTCCGGTGCTGCTGGTCGACGACTTCACGGACTCCGGCTGGACCCTGGCCGTCGCGGCGCGACGACTGCGCCGGGTCGGCGCCGGGGCGGTCCTGCCCCTGGTGCTGGCGGCAGCCGGCTGACCGGTCACGTCGAGAAAATTCGATAAGTAGTACTGAAGTACCGGTTATCCACAGGTGCTCCGACAAAGTGTTGCGAAGTACGGCACAGTCGAGCCATGACGAACCATCAGGAATCCAACCAGCCCGTCACCGAGCAGCAGGTCACCCTCCGGACCCCCGCGGAGCTCGCCGACGCCCTGCCGTACCTGCTCGGCTTCACCCCGAACGACAGCCTCGTCCTCGTCGCGGTACACGGTGGCCGCAGCCGCTTCGGCGGACGGCTGCGCATCGGCATCCCCGACCCCGACGACTGGCCCGGCCTGGTCGACCAGATCACCACGAGCCTGGTGAGCGGCAGCGAGAAACGGACGGGCCGGCCCGACGGGATCGTCGCCTTCCTCTGCCAGGAACCCGGCCCTGACGAGACGGGCGCGCACGTCATGCGGCGGCTGCGCCCGCTGGCCCAGCTCGTGCGCACCGGCTGCGGCGCACTGGACGTCCCGGTCCTGGAGGCCCTGTGCATCTCCGACGGCAGGCACTGGTCGTACTGCTGCCCCGACGCGCACTGCTGCCCACCCGAGGGATCGCCGCTCGCCCCGCCCGGCACCTCGGTGATGGCGGCCGCGGCCACCTACGCGGGAGTCCGCGTCCGCGGCAGCCTCCGGGACATGGAGGCCGGGCTCGCCCCCTGGACGGGCGGCACGGAGCGCGTACGGGAGCAGGAGGCGGCGCTGGGCCGGGCCGCGACAGACATCGTCCCGCGGGTCCTGCGTCCGGAGGACCGCACCGCGGTCGCCGCCGAGACCCTCGAACTGGCCCGGCGCGTCATGGACCGGCTGCGCGGCCGGCCGGCCCTGCCCGCCCCCCGGCGTGGCGGATCCCGCCCGAGCGACGCCCAGGACGACTCCTGCCTCACCACCGAGGAGGCCGCCCGGCTGATCCTCGGACTCCAGGACCGCGCCACCCGGGACCACGTGGCCGCATGGATGGAGCACGAGGTCGCCGGTCCCGCCCTGCGCCTCTGGCGCGCCCTCGCCCGCCGCTGCGTGGGCTCCTACGCCGAGTACGCGGCGGCGCCGCTGACCCTGGCCGGCTGGGTGGCGTGGTCGACCGGGGACGAACCGGAGGCAAGGGTGGCCCTCGCCATGGCGCTCAGGGCCGACCCCGGCTACCGGTTCGCGCAGCTCCTCCACCACGCGTGCAACGAGGGGTTCGACCCGGAGGAGCTGCGGCGTTGCCTGCGCCAGGAGCAGGACGACCAGGACGTGGACCCCGCCGGATCGGACGACCCGCCCGCGCCCCGCCCAGAGCCCGATCCCACCGCGAGCCGCGCTGCCCCGTGCCGGGCCCCGGCGGCGGCCGCGGACGCCCGGTACTCCGGTGCGGGCACGACGCCCAGGCGGCTGAGAAGGATCAGGAAGCTCAGGGAGCTGAAGCTCCAGCGCCCGGCGTCCGGCCCCGGCGCCAGGAACCGCGAGCTGCGACGCACGACGCGGAGCACGCGGTGATCCCCGCCCGCCGTCGGCTCCCGGAGGGCGCCGGACCGCTCCCACCGGGCGGCGGCGACCGGATCCCGGGCCCCGCCGAGGCCTGGCCGCCCGGGCCCACCGCTGCCGCACGGCGCACGCACGGGCGAGGGATGCGTGACCTTGCCACCCGCCGCTCCGTTCACCGGGGAGTCGGTGCGGGGGAGCCCGAGCCACGCCCCGCCGTCGGCGGCGGCTCCGGCCCGCGCCCCGCGTCCGAACCGCACCGTCCCCCCACGCCCGGAGCGCGGAAGAGGCCCCTGATGTCGCTCGCCCCCCATCCGATCCCTCCCCGACGCGCCGCCCGGCCCGGAACCCGGTCCGGAGTCGCCCCGCCCCCCACCCACGAGCTGCTCATCTGCGTGGCTCTGCCCGCCATGTCTGTCTCCGCGCGCCACGGGCAGCTGACGGGAGCGGGCCTGGAAGGCTGCTACCGGTCCGGCCGGCGGATTCTCTCCCGCTGCCGCCTGCTGATCGGCGGCCGGGAACCCGTACCGGTCCAGGCCGCCGTCACGGCCGCCGACCAGGCCGTCTTCGTCGCCACCCTCCGCACCGGGGCGGAGGCCGGACCCGACCCCGACCTCGTGGTCGAACGCACCCGCCATGCCGAGGGAGTCGAACGGATCGTCCTGCGCAGCTCCGCCGGCCGGCCGATGCGGCTCCCGGTGGAGATCGTGCTCGGCGCCGACCTCGCCGAGCTGGGCGCGGTCGCGGCCGGGACACCGGGCCGCGAACTCCCGGCGTCGGTCCACGACTCGGGACTGCGCTGGACCTCGGGCACGCGGCACTCCACCGTCACCGCGGATCCCGCCCCGCACACCGTGCTGGCCGCCACCGGCCTCCTGCGCTGGGACCTCGACCTCGCCCCCGGCGCGGTGCGGAGCATCGAGCTCCGGGTGCGGGCGGGGGACACCGGTGAGGGCCGCGAGGGGCGGAGCGCCGTCGCCGGCCGGCCGGCCGCCGCGGCCCGGCTGCTCTCCCCGGCACGGGCCGAAGGGGACGACCCCCGGGTCGGCCCGCTCCTCGACGCCGCACTGGACGATCTGCGCGCCCTGCTCACCCGCTCGCCCGACCGGCCCGGCGATCTGTTCCCGGCCGCCGGAGTGCCCTGGCGCTGCGGACTGGCGCCGGGCGAAGCGCTCGCGGCGGCCCGCATGGCCCTGCCGCTCGGCACCGCGCTCGCGGTCGGCACCCTGCGTGCCGTGGCCCGCACCCAGCGCACCGGCGCCGGCCCGGAAGCGGGACACGTCCCGGGACCGTTCCGGGACGCGGGGCCCCATCTGCCGCCGGGCTGCACGGGCACCGAAGCCACCCTGCTCTTCCCCGTCCTCCTCGCCGAGGCCCGCCGGTGGGGCATGGCGGAGCCCGACACCGAACAGCTCCTGCCGTCCGCCGAGAAATGCCTCGACTGGCTGCGGACCGCCCTCGGCGAGGGGCCGTACCTCCGCGATCCCGGCACCTCCGGGCCCGCCGGCCACGTCCGGGCCGAGGTGCAGGCGCACGCCCACCGCGCCGCGCTCCTCGGCGCCGACCTGCTCGACGACTGCGGCCGCCCCGGAGCCGACGCCCTGCGCGAGCGCGCCGAGGCGCTCCGGACCGCGTTCCGCCGCGACTTCTGGGTCGACGACCACGGCGGCGGCCGCCCGGCTGCAGCGCTCGCGCCGGACGGCCGCCCGGTGCCGCACCTGGGCGCCGCGGCCGCGCACCTCCTCGACACGGGGCTGCTCGGCGGCCGGGTCCTCGCGCCAGGCCTCCTCGACCGGACGCGCACCGAACAGCTCGCCCGCCTCCTCGCCGCCCCCGCTCTCGACTCCGGATGGGGCCTGCGCAGCCTCGGCGCCAAGGAGCCGGGGTTCAACCCGTTCGGCCACCGGGGCGGCGCGGTCAGGGTGCAGGAGACCGCGGTCGCCGTGGCGGGGCTGGCCGCGGCCGGCTGCGAGAAGGAGGCGGCAGCCCTGCTGCGGGGGACGCTCGACGCGGCGGAGGGCTTCGGACTGCGCCTGCCCGAGATGTACGCGGGGGAGCAGCGCTCCCGCGGCAGGATCCCCTCGCCGCACCCGGCGGCCTGTCGGCCCGCCGCCGTCTCCACGGCTGCCTGCCTCCACCTGCTCACTGCGCTCGTCGGCATCCGCCCGGACACCCCCGCCCGGACGCTCTCCCTGCATCCCCTGCCCGGCGCGCCGCTCGGCGCGCTCCAGCTCACCGGACTCACCGCGGCCGGCGCCCCGCTCTCGGTCCGCGTCAGCAGACTCGGCCTCGGCATGATCGAGGAGGCTGCCGACGGCTTGCAACTGAGTCGATGAGACGTGCGGGAAGGGAGTGCTTATCGTCAGGAAGACGACTATGATCGCCGCATGTCGCCCTACGACCCGTCGGCCTTCCCGCCCTTCGCCGTCACCGTCGACCTGGTCGTTCTCACCGTGCGCCGCCACGCCCTGTGCGCACTGGCCGTCCGGCGTGGCGAGGCCCCGTTCCAGGGGCGCTGGGCGCTCCCCGGCGGTTTCGTGCGGATCGGCGAGGACCTGGCCGGCGCGGCCGCGCGGGAGCTCGTCGAGGAGACCGGCCTGAGCGTCCACGACCCGAAGGCCACGGCGGAGGCGGCCGGCAACGGCGCCCACCTCGAACAGCTCGCCACCTACGGCGATCCGGACCGCGACCCGAGGATGCGCGTCGTCAGCGTCGCGCACCTGGTGCTGGCCCCCGACCTCCCCGCCCCGCGCGCGGGCGGGGACGCGAACAGCGCCCGCTGGGCCCAGGTCGCCTCGCTCCTCGGCGAGGAAGACGGCGGGACGGGGGACGCCGAGGGCGACGCCCCGCTCGCCTTCGACCACGCGAGGATCCTTGCGGACGGGGTGGAACGGGCCCGCTCCAAGATCGAGTACTCCTCCCTGGCCACCGCGTTCTGCCCCGCGGAATTCACCGTCGGCGAGCTGCGCCGGGTGTACGAGGCGGTCTGGGGCGTCGTCCTCGATCCGCGCAACTTCCACCGCAAGGTGACCGGGACGCCCGGCTTCCTCGTGCCGACGGGCGGGACCACGACCCGCCAGGGCGGTCGCCCCGCCCAGCTCTTCCGCGCGGGCGGAGCCACCGTGCTCAACCCGCCGATGCTGCGGCCCGAGATCTGACGAGAGGACGTCCCGGCTCCGCGGGATGTCCCCGTCGCGCGCAACTCAGGTTTTCACAGCGGTAGTTGTCGAACGGTATTCGTCGAAATCGCCCGCCCCGCCAACCGCTCGCCATCGGGTTCGGTGGGATCATCTCCCCGCTGTGCAGCGTCAATTGGGGCGGGACAAGCGATCACCCTTTCGTGTGCTTTTCACCAAAGACCTCAAGCCACAAGGGAACAGCGCCGACAAAGGTTCCGTGAGTACCCTTGCGCACACCCTGATGACCGCCGCCCGCTCCGCCGACTCCGGCCTCGCCGGACCGGGCGAAACCGACCGCTACTCCTACGCCGAGACCCCCGGTGTCGACCGGCCCGGCTACGCCGCCTGGGACGGCGGTGACGCCGACCTCGGCCGCGGCGCGCGGCGCGCGGCGGGCAGCCGCGGCCGAGGTCTGCACGGCCAGCTCGTCCAGCAGCTCGGACAGATGATCGTCGCCGGCGACCTCAGCGCGGAGCGCCCCCTGGTGCCCGAGGAGATCGGTCAGCGCTTCGAGGTCTCCCGCACGGTCGTGCGCGAGTCCCTGCGCGTCCTGGAGGCCAAGGGCCTGGTGAGTGCCCGGCCCAACGTCGGCACCCGGGTCCGTCCGGTCAGCGACTGGAACCTGCTCGACCCCGACATCATCGAGTGGCGCGCCTACGGCCCCCAGCGGGACGACCAGCGCCGGGAGCTCGGCGAGCTCCGGCTCGTCATCGAGCCCCTGGCCGCCCGGCTCGCCGTCGGCCACGGACGTGACGAGATCCAGCAGCGGCTCGCCGACATGGTGGAGATCATGGGCCACGCCCTCGGCCAGGGCGACTCGCTCACCTTCTCGCGGGCCGACGCCGAGTTCCACGCGCTGCTCGTCCAGCTCGCCGACAACCGGATGCTGGAGCACCTCTCCGGCATCGTCGCCGCCGCCCTCCAGGTCTCCGGCGGCCCCGTCGCGGGCTGCGACCGTTTCGGCGAGGCCTCCCTCGCGCACCACGCCCGGATCGTGGCGGCGGTGGCCGAGGGGGACCCCACGGGCGCCGAGTCGGCCATGCGGCAGCTCTTCGTCGTCCACGCGGACGTGGAGCCCCCGGTCGTCCCCGCCCCGCGCGAGCACTGAGGCGGCGACGGCCGCATCGCCGGCTCTCCCGACCGCCCAAGGCCCGGAGAGCCGGTCCCGACGTGCGGGCGTCCGGGCGGGCGCCCCGGCATACCCGGCGGTGTGACTCGGGCCACGAAGATTGGGCGTAACGCTCCGCGAATCAGCGCGATGACCTAAGAGGTGACAGTCGAGGAGGGAATGCGGCGGCCGTTCCAGGCGCTGTACTACTCCCCGGCTCCGCCCGCGTCGTCGGCCCATCCCCAAGCCGGCGGTCGTCGGTCCCGGTCCCCAGCGGATCGGACCGGAAGCCGTTTTCCAACGTTCCGAGAGGTTGTTCGTGTCGGCCAGCACATCCCGTACGCTCCCGCCGGAGATCGCCGAGTCAGAGTCTGTGATGGCGCTCATCGAGCGGGGAAAGGCTGATGGGCAGATCGCCGGCGATGACGTGCGTCGGGCCTTCGAGGCTGACCAGATTCCGCCAACCCAGTGGAAGAACGTTCTGCGCAGCCTCAATCAGATCCTCGAGGAAGAGGGTGTGACGCTGATGGTCAGTGCCGCGGAGTCGCCCAAGCGCGCCCGCAAGAGCGTCGCGGCGAAGAGCCCGGTCAAGCGCACCGCCACCAAGACCGTCGCCGCGAAGGCCGCCCCCGCGCGGACCGCGACGGCCGTCGCGCCCCCCGCGACCGACGGCTCCGAGCTCTCGGCCCCGGCCGCCGAGCCGGTCCCCGCCGACGAGACCGCGGCCCCCGCCAAGAAGGCCGCCGCCAAGAAGACGGTGGCCAAGAAGGCCACCGCGAAGAAGACGGTGGCCAAGAAGACCGTCGCGAAGAAGGCCGGGGCCAAGAAGGACGACGACCTCGGCGAGGACGAGGTCGTCGACGAGGCCCCCGTCGTGCCCGGCAAGGGCGAGGAGGAGGAAGAGGGCACCGAGGCCAAGGGCTTCGTCCTCTCCGACGACGACGAGGACGACGCGCCGGCCCAGCAGGTCGCCGTCGCCGGCGCCACGGCCGACCCGGTCAAGGACTACCTCAAGCAGATCGGCAAGGTCCCGCTCCTCAACGCCGAGCAGGAGGTCGAGCTCGCCAAGCGCATCGAGGCCGGGCTCTTCGCCGAGGACAAGCTCGCGGGCAGCGACAAGCTCGCGCCGAAGCTCCAGCGCGAGCTGGAGATCATCGCCGAGGACGGCCGCCGCGCCAAGAACCACCTCCTGGAGGCCAACCTCCGCCTGGTGGTCTCCCTGGCCAAGCGCTACACCGGCCGCGGCATGCTCTTCCTGGACCTCATCCAGGAGGGCAACCTCGGTCTGATCCGCGCGGTCGAGAAGTTCGACTACACCAAGGGCTACAAGTTCTCCACGTACGCCACCTGGTGGATCCGGCAGGCGATCACCCGCGCCATGGCCGACCAGGCCCGCACCATCCGCATCCCGGTGCACATGGTCGAGGTCATCAACAAGCTGGCGCGCGTGCAGCGCCAGATGCTCCAGGACCTGGGCCGCGAGCCCACCCCGGAGGAGCTGGCCAAGGAACTCGACATGACCCCCGAGAAGGTCATCGAGGTCCAGAAATACGGCCGCGAGCCCATCTCGCTGCACACCCCGCTCGGCGAGGACGGCGACAGCGAGTTCGGTGACCTCATCGAGGACTCCGAGGCGGTCGTCCCGGCCGACGCGGTCAGCTTCACCCTCCTCCAGGAGCAGCTGCACTCGGTCCTGGACACCCTGTCCGAGCGCGAGGCGGGCGTGGTCTCCATGCGCTTCGGCCTCACCGACGGCCAGCCCAAGACCCTCGACGAGATCGGCAAGGTCTACGGCGTGACGCGCGAGCGCATCCGCCAGATCGAATCCAAGACCATGTCGAAGCTGCGCCACCCCTCCCGCTCGCAGGTCCTGCGCGACTACCTCGACTGAGTCGCGAGCAGCGCACCACCCGGGCCCGACCCCCTCCCTCCGAGGGGGCCGGGCCCTTTGCACAGCCTCTCTTCTACGGTCTCGGGCGCAGAGGCCCGTGCGGGTGACACCGGGCCGCGCTCCCGGACGCCGTCCGGGCGATCCGCCGGAAGTGCGCGTGCGGGCGGGCGCGGGCTGATCGACGCTGAGTGGGACATCGATCACTCCGAGTACAGGAGCACGCATGCGCCGTCCCCTCGTCCTTGCGGCCGCGGCCGCCGCGGCCTCGTTGACCCTGCCCGCCCCCGCGAGCGCGGACGGGGCGGTGATCGGCGGCGAGCCGGCGCAGATCACCGCGAGCCCGTGGACCGTGGCCCTCAGCAGCCGGGACCGCTTCGGCGACGAACGGTCCGGGCAGTTCTGCGGCGGCGCGCTCGTGGGACCCACCACCGTGGTCACCGCCGCCCACTGCCTGGGCCGGGACGTGCTCGGCGTCCCGCTGCGCCGCCTGACCGACCTCACCGTGCTGGCCGGCCGCACCGATCTGCGCGGGGACGCCGGACGCGAGATCACCGTGCGCTCCGTCCGCATCAACCCGGCCTATGACCCCGCCTCCAACGCCGGCGACCTCGCGGTCCTCACGCTCGCCGAGGCGCTGCCCGCCGAGGACGCCGTCCCGCTCGCCCGTGCGGGCGACCCCGCCTACCGGCCCGGCACCCGGGCGACCGTGTACGGCTGGGGGGACACCACCGGGCGGGGGGACTACGCGACCTCGCTCCGCGCGGCCTCGGTCGGCGTCCTGCCCGACACCACGTGCGAGCGCGCCTATCCGGGTGACGGCAACGGCACCTACCGGCGCCGCTCGATGCTGTGCGCGGGCGAGACCGAGGGCGGGCGCGACGCCTGTCAGGGGGACAGCGGGGGACCGCTCGTGGCCGAGGGGCGGCTCATCGGCCTCGTGTCCTGGGGGAACGGCTGCGGGGAGGCGGGGAGCCCCGGCGTGTACACCCGCGTCTCGGCGGTCCTGGGGGCCCTGGAGAGCGCCTGACGCGTCCGGGGGGCCCAGCGGGGCTGAGCGGGCCGGACACGAGGACGGGCCGCCGCTCCTGTGGGTCACAGGGGCGACGGCCCGGACGACCGACCTCGGTCGGCGCTGCTCGTCGTGGTGCGAGGGTCAGCGATCCTCGTCGGGTGCGGCGGCACGAACGGCGGTCAGTCGCTCCGTCTCGTCCTGTATCTCCGCGGCGATCTTCTTGAGTTCCGGCTCGAACTTGCGCCCGTGGTGAGCGCAGAAGAGCAGTTCGCCGCCGCTTTCGAGAACGACGCGCAGGTAGGCCTGGGCGCCGCACCGGTCGCAGCGGTCAGCGGCCGTCAGCGGGCTCGCGGGTGTCAGAACAGTAGTCACGTCGCCTCTTCTCTAGCTCGACGAGCTGTCGTACCAGGGTCAACATCCAACCAGCCCCAAAACGTTCCCGCTCGTGGCTTTTCCTCGAAAGTTTCTCGAGGAGGCTGGCTTGCTGCCGGGTTGGCGGCGAATGTGCCGTAGTGCGTTGCTTTACGGTTTCGCGTCGCTCGGGTGGTCGCTTGTCGGTGGTCGGCCTCCCGGCTGGCTTGCCGGTTGTAAATGAGGACGTGCCCGGAGCCTAAATGGTTCATGCCTGGAAGGGAACGTGATGTTTGCATCACCCCATCGAGCGATCGAACACATCTTCGAGCCTGGATTAGGCTGAAGGCTGTGCGAGGGTGGCGTTGCACCTGTCCCATCAGGCATCGGTACCCTCTCACCGGCGACCCCGGAGCGCCGGGCCCCACCGCCGCAAGATCACAGATTCAGCGAGGAGCGAACCCGCGTGACCGCCGATACGTCCGTGCCGTCCACAGCGTTGCTGACCGGGGACCGGGACGGCGACAACTACACCGCGCGGCACCTCCTCGTGCTCGAGGGCCTGGAGGCGGTCCGCAAGCGCCCCGGCATGTACATCGGGTCCACCGACAGCCGCGGCCTGATGCACTGCCTCTGGGAGATCATCGACAACTCGGTCGACGAGGCCCTGGGCGGCCACTGCGACCACATCGAGGTCGTCCTCCACGCCGACAACTCCGTCGAGGTCCGGGACAACGGCCGCGGCATCCCGGTCGACGTCGAGCCCAAGACCGGCCTGAGCGGCGTCGAGGTCGTCATGACCAAGCTGCACGCCGGCGGCAAGTTCGGCGGCGGCTCGTACGCCGCCTCCGGCGGTCTGCACGGCGTCGGCGCGTCCGTGGTGAACGCCCTGTCCGCGCGGCTCGACGTCGAGGTGGACAAGGGCGGCGCGACCCACGCGATCAGCTTCCGCCGCGGGGTCCCCGGCGCCTTCGGCGGCCAGGGCGCCGAGGCCTCCTTCGAGCCGGCGAGCGGCCTGCGCAAGGCCAAGCGCGTCCCCAAGACCCGCACCGGGACCCGGGTGCGCTACTGGGCGGACCGGCAGATCTTCCTCAAGGACGCCAAGCTCTCCCTCGA
Source organism: Streptomyces sp. NPDC060194 (assembly GCF_042728285.1). Classification (NCBI taxonomy): domain Bacteria; kingdom Bacillati; phylum Actinomycetota; class Actinomycetes; order Kitasatosporales; family Streptomycetaceae; genus Streptomyces; species Streptomyces sp. NPDC060194. The sequence goes on from NZ_JBHWZH010000030.1 coordinate 32,815, forward strand.
CAACCTCCACCAGCGCGCCCGTCAGACCGCCTTCCTCGTCCCCGGCCTCACCCTCGTGGTCCGCGACGAGCGCGAGATCGACGGCCAGGGCAAGAGCGAGGAGACCTTCCGCTTCGACGGCGGCATCAGCGAGTTCTGCGAGTACCTGGCGCCGGACAAGGCGATCTGCGACGTGCTGCGCCTGACCGGCCAGGGCACCTTCAAGGAGACCGTCCCGGTCCTCGACGACCGCGGCCACATGACCCCCACCGAGGTCACCCGCGAACTCGGCGTCGACGTGGCGCTGCGCTGGGGCACCGGGTACGACACGACGCTCCGCTCGTTCGTCAACATCATCGCCACCCCCAAGGGCGGCACCCACGTCTCCGGCTTCGAGCGCTCCCTGACCCGCACCGTCAACGAGGTGCTCCGCTCCGCCAAGCTGCTGCGCGTCGCCGAGGACGACATCGTCAAGGACGACGCCCTGGAGGGCCTCACCGCGGTCGTCACCGTGCGGCTCGCGGAGCCGCAGTTCGAGGGCCAGACCAAGGAGATCCTCGGCACCTCCGCCGCGAACCGGATCGTCTCCAACGTGATCGCCAAGGAGCTGAAGGCCTTCCTGACGTCCTCCAAGCGGGACGAGAAGGCCCAGGCCCGGGCCGTCATGGACAAGGCCGTCGCGGCCGCGCGGACCCGCATCGCGGCCCGCCAGCACAAGGACGCGCAGCGCCGCAAGACCGCCCTGGAGACCTCGTCGCTGCCGGCCAAGCTCGCCGACTGCCGCAGCGACGACGTGAACCGCAGCGAGCTGTTCATCGTCGAGGGGGACTCCGCGCTCGGCACCGCCAAGCTGGCCCGCAACAGCGAGTTCCAGGCGCTGCTCCCGATCCGCGGCAAGATCCTCAACGTCCAGAAGTCGTCCGTCTCGGACATGCTCAAGAACGCCGAGTGCGGCGCGATCATCCAGGTCATAGGAGCGGGGTCCGGCCGGACCTTCGACATCGACGCCGCCCGCTACGGCAAGATCGTGCTCCTGGTCGACGCCGACGTCGACGGCGCGCACATCCGCTGCCTGCTGCTGACGCTGTTCCAGCGCTACATGCGGCCGATGGTCGAGGCCGGGCGCGTCTTCGCCGCCGTCCCGCCGCTGCACCGGATCGAGCTGGTCCAGCCCAAGAAGGGCCAGGACAAGTACGTGTACACGTACTCCGACAACGAGCTGCGGCAGACGCTCCTGGAGTTCCAGCGGAAGAACGTCCGCTACAAGGACTCGATCCAGCGCTACAAGGGCCTCGGTGAGATGGACGCCGACCAGCTCGCGGAGACCACCATGGACCCGCGGTTCCGGACGCTGCGCCGGATCAACATCGGCGACCTGGAGTCCTCGGAGCAGATCTTCGACCTCCTCATGGGCAACGAGGTCGCCCCGCGCAAGGAGTTCATCACCAGCTCCGCGGCCACCCTGGACCGCTCCCGCATCGACGCCTGACGGTCCGCGCCGCACCGCGGACCCCGTCTCCCGTCACCTGATGGGGTGAAGAGTCGGGATTGCGGGGTCCGCCGCCCACCCTCGCGCCCATCCTTGGGCACGCGGCCATCGGAGGCCGCCGACAAGGAGTGCGGAGCGGTGGAGAAGGACGACGGGCGCGAGGCCGCGGCGGTGCGGCTCGACGACCCCTGGTACGACGCACTGGCCGCGGGATGGGGCGAGTCCGACGGATCCGCCCCGGTGCCCGCACCGCGGCCGCCCGCGGCCGAGGCCCCCCGCACCACCGAGGGCGACGTCTACCTGGAGGTGCAGCACAGCGCCGCCTTCCAGGAGGTGCGCCGCCGCTACCGCCGTTTCGTGCTCCCGGCCTCCGTCGCCTTCTTCGGCTGGTACGTGGCCTACGTCGTCGCGGCGACCACCGCGCCCGACCTCATGGCGCGCCCGGTCCTCGGCGCGGTCAACGTGGCCATGCTCGCCGGCCTCGGCCAGTTCCTCACCACGTTCCTGCTCACCTGGGCCTACGCCCGGCACGCCCGGCTGCGCCGGGACCGCGCCGCCCTCGACCTGCGTTGGGACACCCAGGAGATGACCCGGGGGATGCGGCGTTGACCACCGACCACCAGACCCTCGCGCTGGTCCTCTTCAGCCTCTTCATCGCCGTCACCCTGGCGATCACCACCTGGTGCAGCCGCAGACGCCAGGGCTCCGCCGAGGAGTTCTACGCCGGCGGGCGGCTGTTCTCCCCCATGGAGAACGGTTTCGCCATCGCCGGCGACTACATGTCCGCCGCCTCCTTCCTCGGCATCTCCGGTCTGATCGCCCTCTACGGCTACGACGGGATGCTCTACTCGGTCGGCTTCCTGGTCGCCTGGCTGGTCGTGCTCTTCCTGGTCGCCGAGCTGGTGCGCAACGTCGGCCGCTTCACGCTGGCCGACGTCGTCGCCGCGCGGATGCGCGAGCGTCCGGTGCGGATCGCGTCGGGCACCTCGTCCGTCACCGTCTCGATCCTCTACCTGGTCGCCCAGATGGTCGGCGCGGGCAGCCTGGTCGCCCTGCTCCTCGGCGGGACGGGCGAGGCGGCCCAGACCGGGACCGTCGTCGGCGTCGGCGCGCTCATGGTGATCTACGTGACGCTCGGCGGGATGCGCGCCACCACCTGGATCCAGATCGTCAAGGCCGTGCTGCTCATGGGCGGCGCTCTCGCCCTCACCGTCCTCGTGCTGCTCCGCTTCCACGGCGACTTCAACCAGCTGCTGCTCTCCGCGGCCGACCGCAGCGGACACGGCAGCGACTTCCTCGGCCCCGGGCTGCGCTACGGCGGCGACTGGACGGCCCGCTTCGACTTCATCAGCCTGGGCCTCGCCCTGGTCCTCGGCACGGCCGGGCTGCCGCACATCCTGTCCCGCTTCTACACCGTGCCCACCGCCCGCGCGGCGCGCCGGTCGGTCATCTGGTCCATCGGGCTGATCGGCAGCTTCTACCTGATGACGATCGTGCTCGGCTTCGGCGCCGCGGCGATCATCGGCCCGGACGCGGTCCGCGAATCCAACGCGGCCGGCAACACCGCGGTCCCGCTGCTCGCCGGCGCCCTGGGCGGCGGCGCCGACTCCACCGGCGGAACGGTTCTCTTCGCGATCGTCGCCGCGATCGCCTTCGCCACGATCCTCGCCGTCGTCGCTGGCATCACCCTCGCCTCCTCGGCGTCCGTCGCTCACGACCTGTACGCGTCCTTCCGCCGCCCGGGCGCCCGGCAGCGCAGCGAGGTCCAGGTGGCGCGGCTCGCCGCGGCCGGCATCGGGGCGGTCGCCATCGGCCTGGGCCTGGTCGCCCGCGACCTGAACGTCGCGTTCCTGGTCGGCCTCGCGTTCGCCGTCGCCGCCTCGGCGAACCTGCCGGTGCTGCTCTACTCCCTGTTCTGGCGCGGGTTCACCACCCGCGGCGCCGTGTGGTCGGTCTACGGCGGGCTCGTGCCCGCGGTGGCGCTCGTGGTGCTCTCGCCGGTGGTCAGCGGCGGGCCCGACGCGCTGTTCCCGGGGATGGACTTCCAGGTCTTCCCGCTGCAGAACCCCGGTCTGGTCTCCATCCCGCTGGGCTTCCTGGCGGGCTGGCTCGGCACGGTCACCTCGCGCGAGACACCCGACGCGGCGAAGCACGCGGAGACGGAGGTCCGCTCGCTGACGGGCGCGGGCGCGGTGTGAGCGGCGCGGGTCCCGCAAGACCGGGCCCTTACGGAGTCACCCCTCCCAGACGTACCGGTGCTCCGGACGGCCGGTGTCGCCGTAGCGCAGGCTCAGGCGGACCCGGCCGGAGCGCTCCAGGAGCTTCAGGTAGCGCTGGGCGGTCTGCCGGCTGCGGCCGGTGCCGTCGGGCAGGTAGTGGTCGAGCAGGACCAGGTCGACCCGCGCCCGGGCCACGGCGTCGAGGGTCTCGGCCACGGAGTGCGCGAGCGCGACCACCCGGAAGCCGGGAACCTTCGCGACGACCGCGGCGTTGATCCGGGCAACCCGCCGGTCGTCGTCCACGACGAGCACCGACAACTCCACAGTGCGCCTCTCGCTCTCCGCCGCGGGCAGCGCCTCGGGCAGTACGACGGTGAACTCCGCCCCCCCGCCCGGCGCGCCGGCCACCTCGGCGCTGCCCCCCTGCCGCTCCGCGAAGCGCCGCACGAGGGCGAGGCCGATGCCCCGGCCGCGGTGCGCGGGCGCCGGCTTCGTCGTCCAGCCCTTGGGGAACCTGCTGGACAACGCCCTCAACGCGGCGGCCGGCTCGGAGCGGGCCCGGGTGGGGCTCTCCCTGGTCGTACGGGGGCGGACGGTGTCGGCCCGGGTGCGGGACTCGGGGCCCAAGGAGCCCGCCGACCGGCGCGCGGCGGTCTTCACCGACCCCGCGCTCGGCGGCCACGGTCACCTTCCCGACGACGAGGGAGCACCCGGCCGCCCGCCACGGCGAGCAGGTCGCGGCCGCCGACCCGGCCGGTCAGGGTCTCGGCCGTCCGGCCCGGACCGAGCGCGTCGTCGAGCGGCAGCCCGCGCACCGCCGGGTCGAGGCCGAGGAGCCGCGCGGCCTCGTCGTTGAGCAGCCTGATGCGGCCCTGCGGGTCGAGGGCGACCACGCCTTCGCGGATGCCGTGCAGCATGGCCTCGCGTTCGGCGAGCAGTCCGGCGGTGTCGGAGAAGGCCAGGTCGCGGGTCTGCCGCTGGACCCGGCGGGAGCCCCGCCAGGCGGCCGGCGCGCCGGCGGCGAGCGCGCCGCCCGCGTAGACGAGCAGGGTGGGGATCGTCGCGAGCAGCCGGGCGCGGACGCTGTCGTAGGCGATGCCGACGGACACCGCGCCCACCACGTCTCCGCCCGGGCCGTACAGCGGCACCTTTCCGCGGGCGGAGCGGCCGAGGGGTCCCGTCGTCGATCTCCCTGAGACGGGTCTCCCGATCAGGTCGGCGCTCGGGTGCGACCGGCGGATGCCGCGCGCGTCCATGACGACGACGTACTCGGCGCCGGTCGCGCGGCGGACGCGTCCGGCCCGGAGGCGTGCGCTTCGAGGGCCTTGCCGAGGGAGGGGGAGGCCGCCGTGGACTGGGCGACGGCAAGGGCCCGGCGCATCGCCTGGTCGTCGAGCTTGTCGCCGAGCGGTGCCAGGAACAGGCCGGTGGCGAGCACCGCCACCCCCGCCGCGATCGCCGGCTGCGCGAGGAGCACCTGGGCGGAGACCCGCCGGGGCGGGCCGATCCGTACCCTCCGCCGCACCCGTAGGGATGAACGGTACGGGCCGGGCGGGACCGGCTAGCGGGGTGCGGCTGTGACGCCGACGACATCCATCCGCGCCGGGGCGCCCAGCGCCGCGCCGCAGCTCTCGGGCCGCTCCGGCAGCGACGCCCGTTGGGCGACCACCACCTGCCAGCTCCGTCCGCCGTCGGTGTGCGCGACGGTCACCTCCCAGCGCGGCCCCGGGTCGTCCGCGACGGGCGCCGCGGTCCGGACCGTCGCGACGGTCAGCGCCTCCGCGCGGTCCTCCCCGGTCGCGCGCCGCACGGCCAGCTCCGCGGCCTGCGCGGGCCGCTCCCAGGCTGAGCGCCCACGGCAGCCGTCGGTGACGACGCGGCCGGTCTCGACGGCGCGCAGCACGTCCTTGACGGACGGGGCGTCGGCCCGGCCGTAGGCGTAGCCGTGGGGGAGGACCAGGAGGGTGGGGGAGAAGCGGTGGCCGCCCAGGTGGGTCACCTCCCAGACGCCCTCCTCGCCGGACGCGGCGAGCTCCGCGGCCAGCGGACGGCCGAGGACGGCGCAGCACCGGTCGCGCTTGCCGTTGGTGCAGACGAGCGCCAGCGGAGGCCCGGTGTGGGCCTCGCCGCCGAGCGCGTGGTCGAACGACGCGGGGTCGCCCGCTCCGAGTGCCGCGAGGTCCAGCCGCCGGAGCGCCGCGGGGTCCCCGACCCGCGCGGAGCGGACCCACGAGCGGCCCGGCACGGTGTGGGCGGCGTAGACCTGACGCGGGGCGGGGGCGGTCTGCGCCCGGTCGTCGGCGTGGGGGCCCGGACGCCGTACGAGCGCGACGCGGACGCCCGTGCCCTCGGCGGCCGATTCCAGGGCCCGCCCCAGTTCGGGGTCGAGGCGGCTGGCGGTGAGCGCCTTGGGGCCCCACGGCCCCGGCTGCTCTACCAGCAGCCAGGTGGTGGCCGTGGCCGCTGTCCCCGCGAGGGGCTCGGCCAGATTCCATGACGCGGTCGCGCACGTACTCACGCAGGCAAGGCTAGCCTCTCCTCGTCACCGCTCTCCCCCGGGTTCACGTCCTTTCACGCCCTTCCCACCACGCGCAAACGGCTTGCGGCTCTTGCGCTAATCTTGCAGGCATGACGCGACGACTTGCTCAGGTTGCCAAGAAGGTCGGGGTCAGCGAGGCCACGGTGAGCCGGGTCCTCAACGGCAAGCCGGGGGTCTCCGACGCCACCCGGCAGTCCGTGCTGACCGCCCTCGACGTGCTCGGGTACGAGCGCCCGACGCAGCTGCGCGGTGAGCGCGCCCGGCTGGTCGGTCTGGTCCTGCCGGAGCTGCAGAACCCGATCTTCCCGGCCTTCGCCGAGGTCATCGGGGGAGCGCTCGCCCAGCAGGGGCTGACACCGGTGCTCTGCACGCAGACGAAGGGCGGTGTCTCGGAGGAGGACTACGTCGAGCTGCTGCTCCAGCAGCAGGTGTCGGGGGTGGTCTTCGCCGGCGGCCTCTACGCCCAGGCCGACGCCCCCCACGACCACTACCGGCTGCTCGCAGACCGCAAGATCCCGGTCGTCCTCGTCAACGCGGCCATAGAGCACCTCGGCTTCCCCGGGGTCAGTTGCGACGACGCCGTCGCCGTCGAGCAGGCCTGGCGGCACCTGGCCTCGCTGGGGCACGAGAAGATCGGCCTCGTCCTCGGCCCCGGCGACCACATGCCCTCCCAGCGCAAACTGGCGGCCGCGCGGGCGCTGCTCAAGGCGAGCGGCGAGGAACTGCCGGAGGAGCGCGTCGTCCGCGCGATGTTCTCGCTGGAGGGCGGTCAGGCCGCGACCGCGCGTCTCCTCGACCAAGGGGTCACCGGGATCGTCTGCGCGAGCGACCCCATCGCCCTCGGGGCGGTGCGCGCGGCGCGCCGGCGCGGGCTCTCGGTGCCGGAGGACGTCTCGATCGTCGGCTACGACGACTCCGCGTTCATGAACTGCACCGAGCCGCCGCTCACCACCGTGCGGCAGCCGATCGAGGCGATGGGGCGGGCGGCGGTCGAGCTGCTCTCGGTCCAGATCGGACGCGGCTCGGTGCCGTCGGAGGAGCTGCTCTTCGAGCCCGAGCTCGTCGTGCGGGGCTCGACGGCGATGGCGCCGAGGAGCTGATCCCGCGGGACTCACCGGGGAGTCCAACCCCTCGCCTTCGGTCGGCGACTCAAGAAATCCCGGTCGATCATCCGGTTCTTGCGTCAGAGGTCTCGACTTTTACTAGATCATGACGTCGCGAGCGGTGCCCGTGTCCGGATCGGCTCAGGGAGGGGGCAGAGGCGGGCGCGGGCCGATGTACGTGCCCGACGGCCGCATCCGCAGCGGCCGCTCCCCGTACTCCTCCAGTGCGTGCGCGATCCAGCCGGCCGTGCGGGCGACCGCGAAGATCGCCTCGCCCGCCTCCGCGGACATGCCCGCGCCGACCGTGAGCACGGCGAGCGCGAGGTCGACGTTGGCGGGCAGCACGGTGTGCCGCGCGGTCGTCGCCACGACGTCCCGGGCCGCGGCCAGCGCGGGAGCGGCCTGCGGCAGGCCGTCGAGCAGCTCGAACAGGAGCCGGGCGCGCGGGTCCTCGGCCGCGTAGAGCCGGTGCCCGAGGCCGGGCACCCGCTGCCCCGCCCGCAGCCGGTCGGCGACCACCGGTGCGGCGCCGCGCTCCGTCACCTCGACCAGCATCCGGTGCGCCAGGGCGCTCGCCGCCCCGTGCAGCGGGCCGTCCAGTGCGCCGAGCCCGGCGGAGACCACGGCGTAGGGATGGGAGCGGGCCGAGGCGGCGACCCGGGCGGCGAGGGTGGACGCCGCCAGGTCGTGGTCCACCAGCAGCGCGAGTGCGGTGTCCAGGCAACGCACGGCCGCCGGGTCGGGTTCCCGCTCGCTCAGGGCGGTCCAGAGCCGCAGGGCGACGGACGCGTCGCCGCCGGCCTCGCCCTCTGTGCCCTCTCCAGGTGTCAACGCCCCGACCAGGGTGGGGATGAGGGCGCGTGCCGTCCCCAGGACGGCGTCCGTCGAGAGGTCGAAGCGCAGCGGGTCCGCGACCGCCGCGGCCACGGCGGCGACCCGCAGCCGGTCGGTCGGACCGCTGTGCGGCGGCAGGGCGCCGGCCGCTCTGCGCGCGGCCGCCAGTGCGTCCGGCGGGGCGGTGAAGTGGGCGCCCGGAGCCGACGCTCCCGTCCACAGCCACTCCGCGACCTGCTCGAACGGGTGCGACGCGGCGAGTTCCGTCGCGTCGACGCCGCGGAAGAAGTACCGGTCCCCCTCGATCAGGGTCAGCGCCGTGCGCACCGAAAGCTCGCCCTGCGGCGCCGCCGACTCCCGCCGGCTCCGGCGTGCGAGCGCCTCGACCTCCGCGGCGTCGAACGTGCTGCCCCGCCCACTCTCGCCCGGCCGCCGGGTCAGCCGGCCGCGGCTCACGTACGCGTAGACCGTCGCCGCCTTGACGCCGAGGAGGTCGGCGGCCTCGGCGGTCGTCAGGCGATGGGCGCTGTCTTCCGTCATGACGACATCCTAGGTCCGGCTTTCAATGTTGATCAAATCAATATTGACATGCAATAGGTCAAGCATGGATGGTCGAGTCAGGTACGAGACATGGGAGCCGCCGTCATGCAGACCACCGAACCGACCGTCCCCCGCGGGCTCGCGGGCGTTGTCGTCACCGAGACCGCGCTCGGCGACGTCCGAGGCCGCGAGGGCTTCTACCACTACCGGGAGTACTCGGCGATCGACCTGGCCGAGCAGCGCACGTTCGAGGACGTGTGGCACCTGATGTTCCGCGGGCGGCTTCCCGACGCGGCGGAACGGGCCGGTTTCGCCGCTGAGATCGCGCCGCTGCGACACCTGCCCGCCGACGTGCGGGACGCGCTGCCCGCGCTCGCCCGGTCCTGCGCCCTCTCCGGCCCGCTCGCCGGACTGCGCACCGCGCTCTCCCTGCTCGGCGCGTCGGCCGGCTTCCGGCCGGTGTACGACCTGACCGACGAGCGCCGCGCGGCCGACGCGCTCGCCGCGTGCGCCGCCGTGCCGACGCTGCTCACCGCGCTGCACCGGCTCGGGCAGGGGCTGGAGCCCGTGGCGCCGCGCGACGACCTCCCCTACGCGGCGAACTACCTGTACATGCTGACCGGGGCCGAGCCCGACCCCGCGCGGGCCCGGGCCGTCGAGCGGTACCTCGTCTCCACCGTCGACCACGGCTTCAACGCGTCCACGTTCACCGGCCGGGTCGTCGCCTCCACCGGGGCGGACGTGGCGGCGTGCCTGGTCGCCGCGGTCGGCGCGCTGTCGGGGCCGCTGCACGGAGGGGCGCCGAGCCGGGCGCTCGACACGCTCGACGCGATCGGGACGCCGGACCGGATCGATCCGTGGATCCGGTCCCGGGTGCTCGCCGGGGAGCGCATCATGGGTTTCGGCCACCCCGTCTACCGCACCGAGGATCCCCGGTCGAGGATGCTGCGGGGGATCGCCGAGGAGTTCGGCGGGCCGCTGGTGGAGTTCGCCGTGCAGGTCGAGGCGCGGGTGGAGGCGATCCTCGCCGAGCTCAAGCCGGGGCGGGAGCTGCACACCAACGTCGAGTTCTACGCCGGTGTGGTCATGGAGCTGTGCGGGTTGCCGCGGGAGATGTTCACCCCGACGTTCTGTGCGGCGCGGGTCGTCGGGTGGAGTGCGAACGTTCTCGAGCAGGCTCGGGATGCGAAGATCATCCGGCCGTCCGCGCGGTATGTGGGGGCGGAGGCGCCGCGGCCCGTGCCGGCGGTGTCCTGACACGCGGACGGCCCGGCAGCCGTGGCCGCCGGGCCGTCCCGCGGTGCGGACGGAGTCAGGCGTCGGGGATGTCGGCCTTCGCGCGGACCAGGGTTTCGCGGGAGACGATCACAATGCGCTCGTAGTCGGCGCGGGATGCGTCGTCCGGGAGTTCACCGTCGAGGCGGGAGGTGGCCTCGGTGCCGATGACGGCGAAGTTGCCGTCCGACAGCTCGAAGATGTCGGGACACGACTGGCCTGTGATGCTTCCACGGGCTGTCGGGGGCACACCGATGCGACGCACGATCTTCAATGGAACCGGTCCTATAGGAGGGATGTGGACATGAGGTTCCATCGTCCGGGAGTGGCAGGTGTGCACACAGGGCTTCATGGAAACGTTACACATAGATTCTGCACAACATGGCCTGTGCGCAGGGGAGTTGGGTAAGCGGCCTGCCGTGCGGATTCACCCTGTGTGCCGGGACCGAGGTTGACCCCTCCCGCTGGCCCCGACGGTGCGGGCCCAGCGGGCTATGACTCGGGCGGGGTGCCGACGACCCACCAGTCCTCGTTGTCGGAGGCCTCGTCGAGGTCCTGAAGCAACTGGTCCATCATCCGACCGATGGAGTACTCCTCGGAGTCCGGGTCGAGACTCGCCCGCTGCGGTGCCGTGGCCAGCCAGAACTCCCGGCAAACAGAATTCTGGAAGAACAACCGCATGTGCCCGAACAGTTCCTTGCGGGTGACGCTGCCCACCCGGTACGCCAGCAGCATGTTGGTGTACAGCGCGTTGGCCATGAGGTACTGGCGCTGCGTGTCGGCCGGGACCGCGCCGCCGTAGGTGTCCATCACCGCCACCAGATCCGGGTCGTCGATGGCTTTGAACAGCAGATCGAGGTGGAGCCGCTGGTATTGGATCAGGTTCGTCTCGCGGTGTCGGCGTGCGCTGGGAAGCGAGAAGCCCCATCCTCGCCGACGGTGCTTCCGTGTGGCCATGTCAACCCCCCGGGTCTGGCCCCCCGCCGGTCGTCGGATCCCTTGTGCGGAGTCGCTGTGCCGACGAGCGATCGGTGGGCAGCCATGTTGCGTCCCTCAGCGTGCCGGGTGGTTTTGATCGGCGTGGAGGGGCGTAGAGCGGGCGCACAGAAGCACGCCGCGTCGTGCGGCGTTGTGCCATTACGTTGTTCCCCGTTCACGGGACGTGCAACCTCGGGCCACGGCGTAGGGTGGACGGCTCCGGCGCGCGGGAGAGGCGCGTGTCGACGAGAGGAACGAGGTCGTGAAGGTGTCCTTCAGGGCGATCCCCGTCGTCGTGCTCGCGGGGTTCCTCGGTGCGGGGAAGACGACGTTGCTGAACCACCTCCTCGCGCACAGCGGCGGCAACCGGATCGGGGTGGTCGTCAACGACTTCGGGGCGATCGGCATCGACGCGATGTCCGTGGCGGGACAGGCGGGTTCGACGGTGAGCCTCGGCAACGGCTGCATGTGCTGCGCGGTGGACGGCAGCGAACTCGACACGTACCTGGACCGCCTCACCCGCCCGGAGAACCGCCTCGACGCGATCGTCATCGAGGCGAGCGGCCTCGCCGAGCCGCAGGAGCTGGTGCGGATGGTCCTCGGCACGGAGAACCCGCACGCCCGGTATGGCGGCCTGATCGAGGTCGTGGACGCCGCCCACTTCGACGCGACCCGGACCCGGCACCCCGAGACCGACCGCCACCTCGCGCTCGCCGACCTCGTGGTCCTCAACAAGCGGGACCAGGTGGCCGAGGCCGAGCTCGACCGGGTCGGCGACGTGCTCGCCGGTCTCGCCCCGGGGTCGCCGGTGCTGCCGGTCGCGCACGGCAGGATCGACCCGGAGCTGCTGTTCGAGTGCCGGCCGCGCGAGGAGCAGGTCGCGGGGCAGCTCTCCTTCGAGGAGCTGCTGCACCCCGAGCGCGACCACACTGCCCACCCGCATGCCGCGTACGAGAGCGTCGCGTTCACCTCCGCCGAGCCGCTCGACCCGCGCCGGCTGATGGCGTTCCTCGACACCCGGCCCGCCGGCCTCTACCGCATCAAGGGGTTCGTCGACCTCGGCGCCGGCGACCCGCGCAACCGCTACGGCCTGCACGCGGTGGGCCGCTTCCTGCGCTTCCACCCCGAACCCTGGCCGGCGGGCGAGCCGCGGCTCACCCAGCTCGTCCTGATCGGCGCCGGGATCGACGCGGACGCCGTCCGCAAGCAGCTCGACGGCTGCCGGGTCACCGACGCGGACCTCCCGCAGGACCCCGACGTGCTGGAGCGCGCCATGTGGGGCGTGCTGCGGTACGCGCCGGACGGCGACGACCCCGCCTGAGCGGGCGCGCCGCCGTCCGCCGGATCGGCGGGCCCTACGCCGGGCCCGCCACCACCGCGACCGAGCGGCCCAGCGGCGTCCCCGAACCGTCCCGGCGCGGGTCGGGCTCCGGCAGGTCCACGGGGGTGCCGTTCTGCTGCGCGGCGCGGGCGGGCATCGCGCCGGCCCAGGCGAGGGTCAGCATGTCCTCTCCCCGCAGGAAGCGCTGGCAGCGGACGCCGCCGGTGGCGCGCCCCTTGCGCGGGTACTGGTCGAACGGCGTCAGCTTGACCGTCCCCTCCGCGTCGCCGAGGAGGGTGCCGCGCGATCCGGCGACGGTGAAGACCGCCGCGTCGGCCGACGGGTCGACCGCGGCGAAGGCGATCACCTTCGCACCGGCCGCCAGCTTGATGCCGGCCATGCCGCCGGCAGGGCGGCCCTGCGGTCGCACCTGCGCGGCGGGGTAGCGCAGCAGCTGGGCGTCGTCGGCGATGAAGACGAGGTCCTCCTCGCCGGTCCGCAGCTCGCGCGCGCCGACGATCCGGTCGCCCTCGCGGAGGCTGATGACCTCCAACTCGTCCTTGTTGGCCGGGTAGTCGGGCACCACCCGCTTGACGACGCCCTGCTCGGTGCCGAGCGCGAGGCCGGGGGAGGACTCGTCGAGGGTGGTCAGGCAGACCACCTTCTCGTCGGCCTCCAGCGACAGGAACTCGGTGACGGGCGCGCCGCCCGACAGGTTCGGCGTGCCGGCGGTGTCGGGCAGCTGCGGCAGGTCGACGACGGTGAGCCGGAGCAGCCGGCCGGCCGACGTCACCGCGCCCACCTCGCCGCGGACGGTCGCCGGCACCGCGGAGACGACCACGTCGTGCTTGACGCGCTTGGCGTTCCCGTCGGCGGCCGGTGCGCCGTCCGCCGCGCGGGCGAGCAGGCCGGTCGACGACAGCAGCACCCGGCAGGGGTCGTCGGCGACCTCCAGGGAGACGGCGACGGGGGCCGCGCCGGTGGACTCCATCAGCAGGGTACGGCGGTCGGTGCCGAACTTCTTGGCGACGGCGGCCAGTTCGCCGGAGACCACCTTGCGCAGCTCGGCGTCCGACTCCAGGATCACGGTGAGCGCGTCGATCTCCTCGTTGAGCCGGTCGCGCTCGCTCTCCAGCTCGATCCGGTCGAACCTGGTGAGCCGGCGCAGCGGCGTGTCCAGGATGTACTGCGTCTGGACGTCGCTCAGCGAGAAGCGCGCGATCAGCCGCTCCTTGGCCTGCGCGGAGTTCTCGCTGGAGCGGATGAGGCGGATGACCTCGTCGATGTCGATCAGCGCGACGAGCAGGCCCTCGACCAGGTGCAGCCGGTCGCGCCTCTTGGAGCGGCGGAACTCGCTGCGGCGGCGGACGACCTCGAAGCGGTGGTCGAGGTAGACCTCCAGGAGCTCCTTCAGGCCCAGGGTGAGCGGCTGGCCGTCGACCAGGGCCACGTTGTTGATGCCGAAGGACTCCTCCATCGGCGTCAGCTTGTAGAGCTGCTCCAGGACGGCCTCGGGGACGAAGCCGTTCTTGATCTCGATGACCAGGCGCAGCCCGTGGGCCCGGTCGGTGAGGTCCTTGAAGTCGGCGATCCCCTGGAGCTTCTTCGCCGCCACCAGGTCCTTGATCTTGGCCCGGACCCGCTCGGGGCCGACGCCGAAGGGCAGTTCGGTGACGACCAGACCCTTGCGGCGCGGCGTGACGTCCTCGACGGTCGCCGTGGCGCGGATCCTGAACGTGCCGCGGCCGGTCGCGTACGCGTCCCTGATGCCCTGGAGGCCGACGATCCGGCCGCCGGTGGGCAGGTCGGGGCCCGGCACGAGGCGCATCAGCGTCTCCAGGTCGGCCCCCGGGTGCCGGATGAGGTGCCGGGCGGCCGCGATGACCTCGCCCAGGTTGTGCGGCGGCATGTTGGTCGCCATGCCGACGGCGATCCCCGAGGCGCCGTTGACCAGCAGGTTGGGGTAGGCCGCCGGGAGCGCGACGGGCTCCTGCTCCTGGCCGTCGTAGTTGGGCGCGAAGTCGACGGTGTCCTCGTCGATCGACTCCGTCATCAGCGAGGTCGCGTCGGCCATCCGGCACTCGGTGTACCGCATCGCGGCCGGCGGGTCGTCGTTCCCGAGCGAGCCGAAGTTGCCGTGCCCGTCGACCAGCGGGAGCCGCATGGAGAACGGCTGGGCCATCCTGACCAGGGCGTCGTAGATCGACGCGTCGCCGTGCGGGTGCAGCTTGCCCATGACCTCGCCGACGACCCGCGCGCACTTGACGTAGCCGCGGTCGGGCCGCAGGCCCATCTCGTTCATCTGGTAGACGATCCGGCGGTGGACCGGCTTCAGGCCGTCGCGGGCGTCGGGCAGGGCGCGGGAGTAGATCACCGAGTACGCGTACTCGAGGAAGGAGCCCTGCATTTCGTCCACGACGTCGATGTCGAGGATCTTCTCCTCGAAGTCGTCCGGCGGCGGGGTCTTGGTGCTGCGGCGGGCCATCGCGGCTGCTGCTCCTTCACATGCCAGGTCTGGGGGTGACGCCGACCATTGTGGACCGTCGCACTGACAACCCGGACCGCGACCCGGGTCCGGGGTCCGGCGGGGCACCGTACGAGTGCATGTGGCCCGGTAGGGGAACTTCGCGCGGGGCCCGCTCGCTTGCATAGGGTGGCGGGACTTCTCCGCACCGCGATCGAAGGGACGTACATGCCCATGGGTCACACGGCCACCGCCGCCGCCGCGTCCGGCGGCCACACAGCGACCGAGCACCGGCTGGCCAACGGCCTGCGCGTGGTCCTCTCCGAGGACCACCTGACCCCGGTCGCCGCGGTCTGCCTCTGGTACGACGTCGGCTCGCGCCACGAGGTGAAGGGCCGTACCGGCCTGGCCCACCTCTTCGAGCACCTGATGTTCCAGGGCTCCGGCCAGGTCGAGGGCAACGGCCACTTCGAGCTGGTGCAGGGCGCCGGCGGCTCGCTGAACGGCACCACGAGCTTCGAGCGGACCAATTACTTCGAGACCATGCCCGCCCACCAGCTGGAGCTCGCCCTCTGGCTGGAGGCGGACCGGATGGGCTCGCTCCTGTCGGCCCTCGACGAGGAGTCGATGGAGAACCAGCGCGACGTCGTCAAGAACGAACGCCGCCAGCGCTACGACAACGTGCCCTACGGCACCGCGTTCGAGAAGCTCACCGCCCTGATGTACCCCGAGGGCCACCCCTACCACCACACCCCGATCGGCTCCATGGCCGACCTGGACGCGGCCACCCTGGAGGACGCCCGCGCGTTCTTCCGCACGTACTACGCGCCGAACAACGCGGTCCTGTCGGTGGTCGGCGACATCGACCCCGAGCAGACGCTCGCCTGGGTGGAGAAGTACTTCGGCTCCATCCCCGCCCACGACGGCAAGCAGCCCCCGCGCGACGGCACCCTGCCCGCGGTCATCGGCGAGGAGCTGCGCGAGGAGCTCCGGGAGGAGGTCCCGGCCCGCGCGCTGATGGCCGCCTACCGCCTCCCGCACGACGGCACCCGCGAGGCCGACGCCGCCGACCTGGCGCTGACCGTCCTCGGCGGCGGCGAGTCGTCCCGGCTGCACAACCGGCTGGTGCGCCGCGACCAGACGGCCGTGGCGGCCGGGTTCGGCCTGCTGCGCCTGGCCGGCGCCCCCTCGCTGGGCTGGCTGGACGTCAAGACGTCCGGCGGCGTCGAGGTGCCCGCCATCGAGGCGGCCGTCGACGAGGAGCTGGCCCGCTTCGCCGCCGAGGGCCCCACGCCCGAGGAGATGGAGCGCGCCCAGGCCCAGCTGGAGCGCGAGTGGCTGGACCGGCTCGGCACGGTCGCCGGCCGCGCGGACGAACTGTGCCGCTACGCCGTCCTGTTCGGCGACCCGCAGCTCGCGCTGACCGCCGTGCAGCGCGTCCTGGACGTCACCGCCGACGAGGTCAAGGCGATCGCCGCGGCCACCCTGCGCCCCGACAACCGCGCCGTCCTCGTCTACGAGCCGCTGCCGGGCGCCGACCTGGAGGAGGTCGACGACGACGCCGCGGAGACCGACCTCGCCACGCAGACCGAAGCCGACGCCGACACCGAGGAGGCGGCCAAGTGAGCGGGACCGCGCCCCTGACCGAGATGACCTTCCACCCGCGGCCGCAGGCGGGTGAGCCGACGCCGTGGGCGTTCCCCGCCCCAAACCGCTCCACCCTGCCCAACGGCCTCACCCTGCTGACCTGCCACCGCCCCGGACAGCAGGTCGTCGCCGTCGAGGTGCACCTCGACGCGCCGCTCGACGCCGAACCGGCCGGCCTCGACGGCGTCGCCACGATCATGGCGCGCGCCTTCAACGAGGGCACCGACAACCACTCCGCCGAGGACTTCGCCGCCGAACTGGAGCGCTGCGGGGCCACCATGGACGCCGTCGCCGACCACCCCGGCGTCCGGGTCTCCCTGGAGGTCCCCGTCTCCCGGCTGCCCCGCGCGCTCGGGCTGCTGGCCGACGCCCTGCGCGCCCCGGCGTTCGACGGCGCCGAGGTGGGCCGGCTCGTCCGCAACCGCCTCGACGAGATCCCGCACGAGCAGGCCAACCCGGCCCGCCGGGCGGCCAAGCAGCTCTCCAAGGAGCTCTTCCCGGCCACGGCCCGCATGTCGCGCCCCCGCCAGGGCACCGAGGAGACCGTCGCCGGGATCGACGCGGCCGCCGTCCGCGCGTTCTACGACGCCCACGTGCGCCCCGCGACGGCCGTCGCGGTCGTCGTCGGTGACCTGGAGGACGTCGACCTGGACAAGGCGCTCGCCGAGACCCTCGGCGCCTGGACCGGCTCCACCGCCGAGCCGCGCCCCGTCCCGCCGGTCACCGCGGACGACACCGGACGGGTCGTCATCGTCGACCGGCCCGGCGCCGTGCAGACCCAACTCCTCATCGGGCGGGTCGGCCCCGACCGCCACGACCGGGTGTGGGCGGCCCAGGTGCTCGGCACCTACTGCCTCGGCGGCACTCTCACCTCGCGGCTCGACCGGGTCCTGCGCGAGGAGAAGGGCTACACCTACGGCGTCCGCGCGTTCGGCCAGGTGCTGCGCTCGGCCCCGGACGGCACCGGCGCCGCCATGCTCGCCATCAGCGGCTCGGTCGACACGCCCAACACCGGCCCGGCGCTCGACGACCTGTGGACGGTCCTGCGCACCCTGGCCGAGGGCGGCCTGACCGACGCCGAACGGGACGTCGCCGTGCAGAACCTGGTGGGAGTCGCCCCGCTCAAGTACGAGACGGCCGCCGCCGTCGCGAGCACCCTCGCCGACCAGGTCGAGCAGCACCTCCCCGACGACTTCCAGGCGCAGTTGTACGCCCGCCTGGCCGAGACGGGCACGGTGGAGGCCACCGCGGCCGTCGTCAACGCCTTCCCGGCGGACCGCCTGGTGACCGTCCTCGTGGGGGACGCGGCGCAGATCGCCGAACCCGTGAGGGCGCTGGGCATCGGCGAGGTGACGGTCGTCGGCGGCTGAGACCGCGCCCGACACCGCGGCCGGCCCGCCGGTCCGCACCGGCCCCGCGCCCGAACGGCACGGCCCCCGGCGACCGTTGTGTGTCGCCGGGGGCCGTTCTGTCAGCAGGGGCCCTCTGTGCGCGAGTTGTGCCCGATTTGCCGCGCGGCGAGGCGTATGGGATGTGGGGTGCGCTACATATCGCATGTTCCGTTTGATGATTACCCGATCACCCGCCTACCTTCGATCCGGCTGTCCGTCACCCACGCGCCGCGCCCGCGGCGACCGGGCAGCCATCGCCGAGTCCCCGTCAGGCGCGAGCCTGGGGAGCCGGGGACCCACCTGTGTCCCTGGGGTGAATCGGACGCCGTCCTCGGGCGGGGTCCGTAGGAGACCTTCCTGCTCCGAACCCGTCAGCTAACCCGGTAGGCGAGAAGGAAGGAAAGGATCACCCCACTCGATGGCGTTCACCCGCCCCTCCGGCAAGCACCGTGCGCCGGGCCGGATGTCCCGCACCACCGCGCGTCTCGCCACCACCGGCGCCCTCGCCGCCACCGGCGTCATCGGAACCCTGGCCGGCCCCGCGCTCGCCTCGGGCCCCGCCCCGGAGACCACGCTCGACCTGCTGCCCGCGGGCGTCAGCCAGGCCGAACCCGACGCGGAGCCGGCGCTCGCCCAGGCCATCGGCACCACCGACGCGCTCGCCGACCGCATCGGCGACCAGGCCGCCGCCCAGCAGCTGGCCGCCGAGCAGGCCCGCGTCGAGGCCGCCCGCAAGGCCGAGGCCGAGCGGCTGGTCGCCGAGCGCCGCGCCGCGGAGGCGAAGGCGAAGAAGGAGCGCGAGGCGAAGGAGCGGGCCGCCCGCGCCGCCGCCGAGCGCAAGCGCCTCAACACCTACGTGGCGCCGGTCGCCGGCTCCTACGTCTCCACCGGCTACCACTCCGGCGGTTCGCTGTGGTCCTCCGGCAGCCACTCCGGCGTCGACTTCCACGCCGCCTCCGGCACGGAGGTCGTCTCGGTCGGCCACGGCACGGTCGTCGAGACCGGCTGGGGCGGCGCCTACGGCAACAACGTCGTCATCAAGATGCACGACGGCACGTACACCCAGTACGGGCACCTCACCTCGGCCACGGTCTCCGTCGGCCAGACCGTCACCCCGGGCCAGCAGATCGGCATATCCGGCTCGACCGGCAACTCCACCGGCCCGCACCTCCACTTCGAGGCCCGCACCTCCGAGGAGTACGGCTCGGACATCGACCCCGTCGCCTACCTGCGCGGGCACGGCGTCAAGGTCTGACGGCAGCACGCTCCCGCGAGGGCCCCGGCGACGCGATCCCGTCCACCGGGAGAGCAGCAGCTGGGTGACGGCGGTCAGCACCATGAACAGGCTGGCGCCCTCGCCGCGCCCGGCCGCGGTGAGGCGGGCCGCGAGGGCGTCGGGGATCTCGAAGGTGTGCAGGGCACCGGCGCTGGTGCGGAC